>JBDNAP010000064.1:0-3035 GCA_039768325.1 Thiogranum sp. | reverse complement strand
CTTAATTGCAGGAAAGAAAAGCCACCCTTTCGCTGAAGCAGTTGGGTGGATTGCACGTTGAGCTCAGCTATCCACTCTCTAATATAAGTTTTGCCTCTTCTAAAAACCGCTTTTCTCTGGTAACAATAAATTTTGCCTTATATGGCTCAGCTGGGTAGTGTGTTTCCATCAACTCAATTGAGTCATCTATTGATTTCCAAATAGGTTTAAACTCGTCGTCGATCTCTCCTTGTTCGTATGATGGACCTTTTACATCTCCTTTAACCCTACATAAGTACCCATAAGAAAGATGAAGCAAGTCCTGTGTGTTTCGCCACTCAATTATCACGCCGAGTTCGTTTTCGATGGCTAGATCACATCCCACCTCTTCAATCACTTCTCTTTTCAAGGCCTCTTTCTCGGTCTCTCCAATTTGAACTCCACCGCCAGGGAGTTTATAGTAATCCCATTTGCCAACATGCTGAATGGATATCTCATGCTTGTCGTTTAGCAAGACGGCTCGGGCTGATTTTCTAAACCGGTACGTCTCGTCGAGTATCTCCGCCTCGGATATTCCCAAACTTTTTTCGCTGATTTCTTGCAACAGTTTCATAAACGCAGTCTAGCACAGCAAAGGGTACCAACGTCCCTTCTGGTTACCTAAAAAGCTGTCCAAGAATACCTCTACGAAACCTGTGACCCGTATCGGGACGGACCGAGCCTTTGCTGCTCTGGAGGAGATGTCATCCTGTTGATGACAGAAGAGCAGATCAGAGTTTTGCTCAGTCTGGGCCGCGATGAAGCACGGCCATTGCCGGAGAATGGCGAGCGTGCACTATATAAAAGGATTCAGGGCAAGATGGTGAAACTGGTGCGTGAGTACGGAGTGCGGTTGCCGCTCAACTGCCTGCAGTTTGTGTATTGCAGAAACCGTCAGTCAGGTTAGGCGGAGCCACTTCGTTCGCTAAACCTGTTTATGAATCCGCCTGCTATGTCCGAGTTTGAGGGGCGACTTGCCGTCTGCGGTGCCTTGGAGCTCCCTTCATTGCATGGATGGCAAGGGGCAAGATCAGCTAAACTCGGACATATTGGGTATTCGATTAATGATTGGCTTTCTCTGTTCCAGGGAAGTCTTTAAGGCAACAGCGGCCAGATGGGTTGCTGGTGTCGCAGGAACAAAGTCCCGATTTTGTCTTATCTACGATGAAGTCACGTATAGCGGGATGTTGTTGTGCTTCTAAATTTGATACCCCGAAACAGTAACAGGTCAATGCATCAGGTTTGCACTCTTTGATTCCCACAACAGTTCTGATTTCAGACCTTGTAATTACAGAATCATCTTCGCCAAAGTAAACAACATCGCAATCCGGGTCATCACAGAAATAGTAGCCTTGCCCCTTTTCCGACCAGTCCCATGGTGATTTGATATGGTGAAGCACCGTTTTCAATGCGATCGATTTGTATTCCTGTCCATTCACAGGGCAGACATGAGTTCTCGATGGCGACTGAGCAACACATTCTGAATGGCAGCAGTTAGACACCTTGATTCCTCCAAATAGACACACACAAAGCTTAACTGAAATATAGCAAGTATCGGAGGCTAGTTGATGCCCGACTTGGGTTAAAAATCATATTTAAGGAATGTTTATATTAGAAGAGGTGGAACGATCGCTTACATCAAAAACGCTCATTCCGCTGCTTCTCGTTCAGACAGCTACGGACATCACGCGCGATCAACCCGATGAATAGCTGTCCCTACCAAAAACTCTATCCACCGGCCTTCTGTGGCAAACTGCGTGAATATTGTTGCTAGCGAAGAAGGCAACTCCGCGGATTTAGGCTTAACGGCAGTCAAAAGATGCGATGGGGTTGTCAGTGTTGGTTAAGTACGCGACCTCAACAACAATCGGGATTGCGGACGACATGATTGATGGGCGTTGGAAGCTTTCGCGGCAGGCTTTCAAGCGGCGCGTCGATCCTCATGATGTAGACCGCCGAGGTGCGGAAAAGCGATGACTGGTCCCTGGTCAGGTGGTTCGGCAGAACGCGGTTCCGGGCATTGCTTGTCTAACGCAAGATGCGTGCGCGCCGCGTGGTAATAAGCAAAATAGGCACGAAGAAGTCGCTTGAGATGGAGCTCATTTATTACAATGACATGGTCAAGGCACTCGCGACGTATTGACCCAATGAGCCGTTCAATGTAGGGATTTTGCCAAGGAGAGCGTGGGGCGATGAGCACTTCTCGCATGCCGAGGCTGTGAACACGTTTACGGAAGATTGGACCATAAATGTTATCGCGATCCCGCAGGAGATATCGGTGTGCCGGGTCCCACGGAAACGCCTCAACCATCTGCTGCGCTGTCCATTGGACGGTCGGGTGTTCGGTCACGTTGAAGTAGGCCACTTCACGACGATCCTGTCTGAGCACAAGAAAGACATACATGATTCGGAATGTCGCCGTAGGCACCGTGAAGAAGTCGATTGATACCAGATCCTTAATATGATTATCCAGAAAGGTCCGCCATGTTTGCGATGGCGATTTGGGATGATGGACCATATACTTTGCGACTGTCGCCTGGGAGACGTGGATGCCGAGCAGTTGAAGTTCACCGTGAATTCGCGGTGCGCCCCAGCCAATGTTGTCTCGAGACATCGTCCGGATAAGTTTACGCACCTCAGGTGAAATAGGTGGACGCCCGCCTCGGCGGCAACGGGATTTCCAGGTCCAAATAAAGTCGAAAGCCCTTGCGGTGCCAGCGCACCAAGGTATCGGGTTTGAACACCCGCAGTGTCTGCAGGTAACCGGGCCACAGGCGATAGAGACAGATCCAGAATAGCCGTTGACCCCAGTGAAAACGGAGTCGCTTGCGTGGTGTTTGGTTAACCATGGCCAGCTGTTGGCGAAGTGCGAGGATTTCGAGGTGTAAAAGGGCGCGGTTTTGGAACAGTCCGAGCAGGGTGGACAGGACGGGGAGGGCGATAGTTCTCATGCCACGACCGTACGACAGCTATGGCAAAAATGTCAACGTAGTCAGTAGGTACGATGTTTTTGGTAG
>JBDNAP010000421.1:0-4254 GCA_039768325.1 Thiogranum sp. | reverse complement strand
TGCGCCTTGTAGCGAAACACCACAGGAGCGCTGAACCCGGCATTATTATGTTGAAGGAGTACTAGCGTCAAAAACACTTTGAATTTATGCGACGCGCTATATTTAGGTGGCGGCTCTTAGGATCAAGCGGGGACCGACTCGATCAGGGCAACAGGCTGAACCGGATGCGTGGAGCAGATTACGGATTTAAAGACCGGGTACAATCTGGCGATCTGCGCCTGTCTGCGATTCCCGCCTCAGGCAGTCAACTCATGCTGTATGAATCGGTCACTGTTTCGTTGCAGGCGATCTGTTCTGTCTTGATTACGCTGATAAAACATGAGATCGTGGATAATCCAATCGACGGTGAAATCAGGCCTGGAGAATTCCAGCGCAATTCTATCCTGTTCCGAGCGAAGCACCCGCGCGTAGATTTTTCGATACAGGGTTTCACTGCCTGTCCATATCTTGAAATTCAGAACAACCGATCGTTGCCGTGGTGGCAGCTCACCTTCCTGTAATACGATACTGACACCTGTGGGACTGATATGCTCGGCATAACCGTAACAACGGTTTGCCTCGGTGTGGGCAACTTCTATACCGACCTGAATCAGATTACGTTTTGCTTGTCTGTTTACCACTGCTGAACCTTTTGGCAGTTTCGATGAGCGGAACGACTAGCACCTGCCCTCTCAATGCGCCATCCCGGCACGCTCGAGCTGATTTCTGCCTGAGCTCATCGCACTGACTAAACGTTCGACTCAAGCAAACTATAGCTGCAACAGCAGCCGGTTTCCGTGTTCTTCCTCACAGATTAGCGGCTGCCCCAACGCACACTTTACCGCCACCCAGCGAGTTGCTGAAATCATCAGTCACGAGAAGATGGTACAGCAGCCCCGGAAAACAGCTGATAGAAATTCTGTGTGGTATACGATGCAGTCTGCTCCAGCGATTCACCACGCAATTCGGCAATATGCTCTGCAACATAGCGAACATAAGCCGGTTGATTGGATTTACCACGTTTGGGAACTGGCGCCAGATAGGGGGAATCGGTTTCCACCAGCATGCGCTCTGCCGGCATTTTGCGTGCAACATCTTTCAGCTGCTGCGCGTTTTTAAAGGTCACAATACCGGAAAAGGAGATATGAAAATTCATGTCCATGGCGGCTCTTGCCATCTCCCAGTCTTCGGTAAAACAGTGTAAGACACCGCCGACCTCGCTGGCATGCTCCTCCCTGAGGAGGTTGAGGGTATCCTGTTTAGCCGCGCGGGTATGAACGATCAGCGGCTTACCGACGGCTTTCGCCGCGCGAATATGGCGGCGGAAACGCTGCCGCTGCCACTCAACATCACCTTCGATGCGGAAATAATCCAGCCCGGTCTCGCCAACCGCCACGATCCTGTCCTGTTGCGCCAGCCGGGCGAGCTGCTGCGCGTCCGGATCCTCCACATTCGTTCCGTCAGGGTGGACACCAACCGAAGCCGATATTTGTGCATAAGGTTCAATCAGCTCCATCATCGGCGCAAAGCGCTCCAGGCTGACTGAGACGCACAACATGTGTTCAATACCCTGTTGTCCGGCTTCGGCCAGCACGTCTTTAATGGACTGCTGTTGCGGACACAGCATATCGAGATGACAATGGGAATCGACCAGCATGATTTACCTGTCAGTCAAATTACAGGGTCAGAATATTCATAAGTACGTAAGCTAGACGACATATGCTTTCCGGACCGTCGAGCGTACAGGGATGTATTTATAGCGTATCCGGAAAGCATATGTCGGCTAACTTACGTAGGCCCCAATTGGATCCTTTGCGGCAGACTATTACATGGTGTGAGTCGGGCGATCTGCCGTTACTGCGCCGGCAAGGTAGGTTTCGATTTTTTTCTGCGCGGCACCGCCATCTTGAGCACTGAACTGCACACCGACACCCGTGGCACGAGCCCCTTGTGCCCCTTTGGGCGTAATCCAGATGATCTTTCCGGCGACCGGAATTTTTTCCGCTTCACCCATAAGGCTGAGCAGCATAAAGACTTCGTCACCCAGCTGGTAGCTTTTGTTGGTGGGAATGAACAGTCCACCGTTCTTAACAAACGGCATATAAGCTGCATACAGCGCACTTTTATCTTTAATGGTTAGCGACAGTATGCCCTGCCGCGCCCCGCCACCTGCTTTTATCGTCATATCGATTGATTACCCGCTAGCTACCCTGCCCCGGTATGAAATCAAATCAGCCAGTTTTGCCCAGAAAATCAGCAAATCCTCCAGAATCAACTGGCGGTTCAAACCAGAACTCAGGCTATTCAATGCATTAGCAACCTTGTCTGATAAGTCAAATAACTGGCGACAGTCTACAGTTTCTGCAATCGGTTGCAACTTTTGCGCCACTTCAGGCTCCAGCGGTGGCTGCCCCGCCTGTTGCCAGCGAATCACATCCTCCAGCCAGGCCAACCACCATTCCAGGGCTTGCCGCTCGTTTTCCCCCATCCACTCTTTCGCAGTCTCGACAGGATCCCGACTGCCTTGAAACACCGCCAGCAGCTGCTGCAGACGCTGATCGCGAGTGCCGGCGGAATCGGTTTCGGCCAGCTGCAGCGCCTTCAGCGGCGCACCATTGGCCAGCTTCAGATAACGGACAGCCTGCCCGCTTTCCATGCCGGTTTCCTGCAACCACTGTTGTGCAATCAACCCATCAGGCAGAGCGACCTGCAGCTGCTGGCAACGACTGCGAATGGTAGCCGGCAAGCGCCCGGGCAATGCCGTCAACAGCACCAGTAAAGTGTTATCGGTAGGTTCCTCTAGAGTTTTCAGCAGACTGTTGGCGGCATTTCTGTTCATGGCGTCGGCCGGTTGAATGATTACCACCTTGTAACGACCGGCATGGCTGGTCATACAAAGCTCGCCGGTCAAAGCGCGAACCTGGTCGACTTTGACAGCTTTGCCGGCCTCTTCCGGCAGCAACCATAAAAGGTCGGGATGGGTACCGGCCTGTAACCAGCCACACGCCGCACACTGACCACAAGGCCGCCCATCGGCAGCCGCTTGTTCGCACAGCAAGCTATGCGCAAGCTGCTCGGCCAGCGCCCGCTTGCCGAGCCCCTCCTGCCCGCTGATCAGCAAGGCGTGCGGCAGACGCCCCTGTACACGCGTCCTGTTGAGGCGCTCCCGGTATTGCTGCAACCATTTCACATCAAAGCTCCTTTTCCTGATCGGCGGGCACAAAGGAATTAACGTTACGATGCAGTAACAAAATCTGCCGACATGGCTTTGCAAGACACGCTGTGAATACTTCCCTGTACGCTCGACGCTCGCTTCCCTGCGGCCGACGGTCTCGCAAAGCCATGTCGGCAGACTTTGTCACCTCTGAGCACACGAGGTCTTATGTCGTGCCTGGCAAAATTTTTCCAATGAACCTCTGACCATTTTTTAATTAGTGTCCTTTGTGTTCTGGACTGTGAGAAATCCAGACTAAGGGCACAACAGGGCAATCAGTTCGTCGATGACATGATCCAGCTGCTGCTGGACCGCCGCCAGTTTCTGCCCCGCGTCTATAATCCGGAACCGTTCCGGATCCTGTCTGGCGCGATCCAGATAAGCCTCGCGCACCCGCTCGAAAAAGGCTGCCTGCTCCTGTTCAAAACGATCCAGCGCACCGCGCTTTCCCGCGCGCTTCATTCCGAGCTCTACGGGCAGATCGAACAACAGCGTCATATCCGGCTGAAAACCCTGCTGTACCCAGTCTTCCAGTACGCTGATACGCCCGCTATCAATACCGCGCCCTCCGCCCTGGTAGGCGTAGGTGGCATCGGTAAAACGGTCGCACAGCAACCAGCGGCCTTTGCCGAGGACCGGCAGAATGACTTGATGCAAATGCTGGGCGCGCGCCGCAAACATTAACAATAACTCGGCATCAGAAGTCATAGCGACGTGCTCGGGATTCAGCAGAACCTCACGCACTTTTTCTCCCAGCGGCGTTCCGCCCGGTTCCCGGGTGACGTGCAAGGGCACACCCGCCGCTTCCAGGCGACGCTGAATATACTCAAGATTGGTGGATTTCCCAGCACCCTCACCGCCTTCAAGCGTAATGAAGCGACCCCGGGTGGCTGGCTGATATATATCAGCGTTTTCTCTGGTAGCGGTCAACGGCACGGTTGTGTTCTTTCAAGGTGCTGGAAAAGTAATGGCTGCCGTCCCCGACGGCAACAAAATATAAGGCCTTGCCAGCCGCCGGATGCAATGCCGCCAGTATTGCATCTTCCCCCGGCATTGCAATG
>JBDNAP010000420.1:0-5734 GCA_039768325.1 Thiogranum sp. | reverse complement strand
GCCGTCGAGATTCGGGCTGAAGGTGCCACTGTCGGGCGTGGCGCTGCCGGTATCGATGCTCCAGGTACTGCTACCGGTAGCCGTAGTGCTGTAAGTCGCGCCGCCGACCACCACTGTCACGGTCGTACCCGCCTCCGCCGTGCCGCCGAGTAGCGGCGTGCTGTCGTTGGTGGTTTGTGTGGTCACGGTCGGTGTCACCGGCGGTGTGGTGTCAATCACGCCGCCTGAATCCACTGGATCACTGAACAAGCCGAGTGAGGCGTAGGTAAGGTCCCAGTCGTCCGTGCCACTGTCGCTGACGCCGTTGAAATCGGAATTCAGCGCATTGGTCTGTGTGGCGGTCAGTGAGACGAAACGCAACTGCGTGGTGGTCGAGAACGTGATGCCCTGGTCTGCCAGAGAATCGGCCAGGTCGATCACCGGGACGGAGAAGCTCACGAATACGTCGGTGTTGCCGTCTCCATCAAGATCATCGTTGCCATCCCAGTGGGAGTCATTGGCAGCCGATACCACGGCAAAATTGTAGTTTGCCGCGGTTTGCGCGTAGGACCAGTCGGGTGCATTCGCCAGGTCGGTGGTATTGGGCGATATATTGGCGTCGGTTCCAGCGTGCCGTCGCCACTCGCCTCAATACCGAAGAAAGCGTAGGCAGAATGCGTGGACTTGGTCTCGTCACCGATGCGTAGGCGAAATGACAGGATGTCATCCGCTTCCGGCGCCACCCCGCCCGTCGTGCCGTTGTCGTCGTAATTGATATAAAAGGATGGATGGGCCGCATCGCCGACGACCTCGGTACCGGCCTTGGCGGCCTGGGTATCGCTGTTGGGGTCATACTTATCGCCCGCGAGCAATGCTGTCCACGCGCCGCTGCCCACCAAATCGGTGGGCGCTGCGGACGCAACTGTCGGTATTAGCCAAACGCATAGGCTCAAAAGCGGCCCGACGAACCGATCGCGCCCATAAAATTTCACCCACACTGCTGATTTTCCTCGTGGCCTACAATGTATGAGACCCTGCAAACGGCACACACTGCGGTTCCGAGAGTCAGTTCGATAATGGCGAAGCAAGTCGCGTGCCACGGAGCCGCGAAACCGCGCATGTTACATTATTAAGTGTTTGATATATATGTAGAATTATTCGACGGGATCAGACCGGGATGGAGGCAGCAAACAGTGCAAACATGCCTTTTCTGCATTGCATTCTGCGAGGCGCCATAAAAATGACGCATACCATCGCCTGTCACGGCAGGTCTTAGAATTAAGGGGTCGTATAAGCAGTACAGGGGAAATGAATGCGCTGTTTATCACGCGTCAACGGATGTCCTTACCAAGAATCCTATCCACCAACCTGTACGTACATCGGGGGCCAGCAGAAGAAAAGTTTAGTGCATAGAGGGATAACGGTTATCGATCGATGTGATGCAGTTGTATGTGTTCAGTATTGGTGACACCTCAACAATAGTCGAGATGAGCAGTAGGCGGATAGCCTACCTTGGTGTATTGGAGTCAGAACGCTCAGGCTGGATTTCAGGCAGCGCGCCGGTATTCATGATGGAGGCCGCCGACGTGAGGGAAGGCGATGACTGTACCTTGGCCCGGTAACTCGACCGAACGCGGTTCTGGGCATTGCTTGTCTAATGCAAGATGCGTCCGCGCCGTGTGATAGTAGGAAAAGTAGTCACGAAGAAGTCGCTTGAGATGCAGTTCGTTGAAGACGATGACATGATCAAGGCACTCGCGCCGAATTGATCTGATGAGTCGTTCAACGTAAGGATTTTGCCAGGCTGAGCGTGGGGCGATGAGCACTTCACCCCAGCCAATATTATCCCGCGACATCGTCCGGATAAGTTCGCGCACCTCAGGTGCGATGGGTGGGCGCCCACGCATCCGGCAACGGGACTTCCAGGTCCAGTACAGTCGAAAGCCCTTGCGGTGCCAACGTACCAGGGTATCCGGTTTGAAGACTTGCAGTACCTGTAGGCAACCTGGCCATAGGCGGTAGAGCCAAACCCAGAACAGCCGTTGGCCCCAGTGAAACCGGAGTCGTTTGCGTGGTACTTGGTTTACCATGGCAAGTTGTTGGCGAAGCGCCAGGATTTCGAGGTGTAAGAGGGCGCGGCTTTGGAACAGTCCAAGCAGGGTGGACAGTAGGGGGAGGGCGATAGTTCTCATGCCCGGACCGTACGATAGCTATAGCAAAAAAGTCAACGAAGTCAATGCGAACGATGTTTTTGGTAGCCACAAGTCGTTCGCGGTTGCGCTGACGTTTTCAAAGCGGTAAAGCTTTTGCGATGTGCTGTTGGCGAGCGGTTTCGTTTCAACTATTTGGTAGTAGCACAGGGAATTGCAGATAGTCTTATCCGGCAGCTTGCGTGTGGGCGATCGATCCTCGGTTATTGCCATCCCCTCTACGCCCTTGTTTCTTCTGCTCGTACATCAGCGCGTCGGCTTCGGCCATCAGTTCCGCAACATCGGCGTGGCGTGCTGCATCAAACTCTACTGCACCAACACTATAGACGATGTCGTAGCCTCGCTGTTCCTTGTGATTGTGTTGGTCGACAGTATGCCGTAGCCGGTGTAGCGCATTGTTTAGATTGTCTCTGTTGGCATTGGTCAGCAGTACCGCAAATTCGTCGCCGCCGAGCCGACCTAGCACGTCAGATTCCCGAAACGTCTGCTTTAACAGCTCAGCGAAATTGGTAAGCGCACGATCACCCTCAGCGTGACCGAAGCGGTCGTTGATTTGCTTAAAGAGATCCAGGTCAAAAAATAACAGTGATGCGGGCTTCTTCAAGCGCCGACACAAGCCAAGCGCGTGTAGTGAAAGCGCCTCAAAACCTCGCCGGTTAGAAAGCATCGTCAACTCGTCCATTGTCGCCAACTGCACCGCAGCGAGTTCCTGCTCTGCCATGCGTGCCAAGTCGCGTAACAACGCCACGTCGTCTTCGCTAAATTCGCGCGGTTCGCGGTCAATAATACATAGCGTGCCAAGCTTGCTACCGTTAGCTACGGTGAGCGGGCAGCCGGCATAAAAACGAATATGCGGTTCATTGATAACCAGCGGATTATCTTGGAATCGCTCGTCCAAGGCTGCGTCGGAAATCAAGAAGATGTCTTCACCCAGTATGGCATGGCCGCAAAATGAAATGTCGCGAGATGTTTCCGACACGCCCAGCCCTTGGCAAGATTTAAACCATTGGCGATCCTCATCGACCAAGCTGACCAAGGCTATAGGTACGCCGAATAGACGTTTCGCCAACCGAGTCAGTCGATCGAATCGCTCTTCGGCTGAAGTATCAAGGATATTCAGCGCACGCAGCGTCTCGATACGGGAAGTTTCGTCAGTAGGTTTCTCGGGTATTAGCATGATGGTTCTCAATATATGTTGATTATTGGCGCGCGAGGGTTACTATCCGTATGACTTTTAACCTTAGCGTTTCCCTGCACCAGATCACCTTGATTCTGCCCGGGCTATCCTTATTAGCCTGATTATTGAGCAATTATCGTCAGCGTCGGCAAATACTTAAGTGCTGATCGTGTGGGTCTCGCATTCGTAGTTGAGCATCCATCGGCAGCGGGACAAGCCTGCGGCAATGCGATTCCCGGCGGTAACATTGCAGATTAGCTTGTCTGGTTTTCTATTCACCGCTGGCTAGTGCCAGCATATCGGCTTCGAGCGAAGCGTGAAAACGGTTGTGGTTGAAATAAATATGGAACCTTTCAAGCTTTCTCTGCTAATCGACCGCGTTCGAGGACAACGTCTTGTCATGAAGCTCTCGTCGAATGGTCCCGATCATGCGATCGGTCTTGCCGGTGCGCCCGAACTCATTGACACAGCTATCTGAAAGCCGCGTATCGCCTAGGGCATGAATACACTTTATGGTCACGCTATCAACGGTTTTAAGGGTGGCATGGACTATACGCCACCCCAAAAGTGGGTCTACAACACTCAATGACGAGGAGGTAGAAGCGGCGGTTGTCTACATGGTGTCAGCCATTCAGTAACTGTGGGTGCCGTCATTACACCGCTACTGGGAATGCGACGACGGGAGTCGGATTGCGTGCCCTATCGAAAGGGGGGATACCACCGGACGCTACTGTTGGCGCCCCAGTCTCAAGCCTAGTTCTTGCGCAGCCACCGATCACGTCCCTGCTGTTTCGCCGTATAGAGGATGGCACCATCCCCCAGCAACGGGCTCCTGGGCCTTGCGGACGTTATCCAAAATCTAAGGTCGACCATCTTCCCCTCCATGTCCGTGAACAGTCTGACACTTGCCAGAGACTGATCGTTTGCTGACGCGAAACCCACGGCGTATAGAGACCGTTAAACAGCAAGCGAATTCAGTTGTTCGGGGGTGCAGTTAAACACGGATTAAATCAGTTTATACGGAGTCTTTTAGGATTTTCCGTATAGTTTCAATCCGACTTGAATTATACGGAGTACAAATATAGACTCCGTATAATTCACAGATGGCAGACTGATGCTTAGGCTCCCGCATACCACGCAACTCCTGTACGCCGAACTGCTTCAGCAGTGTGCAATTGCACTGCCGAATCAGCGCGGGATTTCATTTGTGACCAAGACGGTCGGTGGCAACCAATATTGGTATATGGAACTGGTGGTGGGCAGCACCAAGCGTCAGTTTTCCCTTGGCCGTGACACCGATGCGCTTCGCGCACAAATAGAAAAACAGAAAAGACTGTATTACCAGGCTGTCCCGGATTTGAAACAGCGCGAGAAACTGGTCGCCATGTTGGTGAGTGGTGGCGGCTTTGCGCCCGGTGTTTCCGATGGACGGGTACTGGAAGTGTTGGCTCAGGCAGGGACTTTTATAACCGGTGGTGTGCTGGTAGGTTCCCATGCCTTTAATACCTACGGCAACATGCTTGGTGTGAGTTGGGCATCCGCTGCAATGCAAACCCAGGATATGGATCTGGCCAGCCGTCACCAGGTAGAAATAGCCATGCGCCGGGATGCCCCCGATGTGAAATCTGTCTTACTGGAATCCGGGATGGGTTTTTTTGAAGTACCTGCACTGAATCCGAAATCGCCATCCACCAGTTTCAAGTTGCGTGGACAGGAATTTAAAGTGGACCTGTTGACGCCACTGGAAGGTCCGAATACAAGCAAGCCGGTACACCTGCCCCACTTTAAGACCTTCGCTCATCCGATGCGTTATCTGGAATTCCTGCTGGACGATAGCCAGGATGCCGTCATCCCCTTTCGCAGTGGCGTGCTCGTTAATGTGCCGAACCCGGCGCGCTTTGCGTTGCATAAGCTGGTGGTTTCGCAGCGTCGTCCCGTTGCACAACAAACCAAGGTGAACAAGGATATTCAGCAGGCCGAAGAGCTCCTGTCAGTGTTGCTGGAAGATCGACCGGGTGATGTGTGGATCGCGCTTGAGGCCACTCAAGGCATGCCGGACAAGTTCCAGCAGCAACTTGCGGGAGGAATAAGATTCTTATCCGCAGGTGTGAAGCAGGCACTGCATGAACGCAGCGGAAGAAATGAGTAATGCATCAATGATGGGGTTAGAGTACCGGACCCGGCCTGGCAGGCCATTCATGACGGTCGCCACCACCTCTTGCCTATCTAACTATTATTGGGAACAACCGCCGGAACAGTTTGGATAGCACACGCACGGGCAGAAAGAAGCCCGGTTTGCAGGCGACCCAACGTTCACCTTCGAGCGACAGACCACCCCCGGGAACGATACCGTGCACATGGGGATGAT
>JBDNAP010000419.1:0-6370 GCA_039768325.1 Thiogranum sp. | reverse complement strand
GTATTACTGGGCATGGGGCTGGACCCGGTCTGGCTGGGCATTATGATCGCCATCAATCTGCAGACATCTTTCCTGACGCCACCGTTTGGCTTTGCTCTGTTCTATCTGCGCGGGGTCGCGCCGCAGAGTATTACCACCGCTGATATCTATCGCGGCGTCATGCCCTTCATCGGCATTCAGCTTGCCATGCTCGGTCTGCTGGCCTTGTGGCCGGCACTGGCGACCTGGTTACCCGGTATTGTATATGGTGGTTAAAGCGAACCCCTGGCGTTGAGATAAGCGCGCGCCGAAATATCGCTCCACGGCACCACCTGCTCGCGAAAAGCCTGGAACGAGGCATGTACGCGCTGCGACAGTGCATCTTTTGCGGCGACTTCGGCGACCACCTGGTCGGACAGTTCGCGCAGTCTTTCGAGCACGCTGTCGGGCAGTTTACGAACGTCCACCTGATGTTCGTCAACCAGTGTCTGCAATGCCCGGTTATTGCGTGCAATGTACTCGGTGAGCATATCCTGGTTGGCGACACGGGCTGCACTGAGCACAATGTCCTGCAAGTCGTCGGGCAAGGCGTCAAAGGCCGTCTTGTTCACCATGCATTCAAGGGTGGTGCCCGGCTCGTGCCATCCCGGGTAATAGTAGTACTTGGCCGCCTTGTAGAAACCGAACGCCAGATCGTTATAGGGCCCCACCCATTCGGTGGCATCGATGGCGCCGGACTGCAGTGAGGTAAACAGCTCGCCACCCGGCAGGCTTACCGGCGTGCCACCGGCCCGAGACAGGACTTCTCCACCCAGGCCGGGGATACGCATCTTCAGACCCTGAAGATCCTCCACCGAATTGATCTCTCTGTTGAACCAGCCGGCCATCTGCACGCCGGTATTACCCGCCGCCATGGGCACCAGGCCAAACGGCTGGTAAGTTTCCTGCCACAGTTCCATACCGCCGCCGTGATACAACCAGGCATTCATTTCGTCGGCCGTCAAACCAAAGGGTACGGCGGAGAAAAACTGCGCCGCTTCTGATTTACCTTTCCAGTAGTAGGCCGAACCGTGCCCCAGTTCAGCCGTACCCTGCGAAACGGCGCTGAACACTTCGAAAGCGGGTACCAGCTCCTTGGCACCGTACACCTTGACCTGGATACGGCCACCGCTCATCCGGGTAATCCGCTCGGCCAGGAAATTTGCACCTGTGCCAAGGCCGGGGAAATTTTTCGGCCAGGTCGTAACCATCTTCCATTTAACCGGCTTGAACTTCGCCGGCACCGCAGCGGTGCTCTGTTCGACCGGATTTTCCTGCTGGCAGCCTGCCGCTAACGCTGCACCGGCAACCAGTGCCCCGCTGCCCAGCCGCCGTAAAAAGCGTCTTCTTTTCATAACGCCCCCTGAAAGATGGTGGAGATTGAAACGACAGATTGTACGTTTTTCATGATCCCGCGACCCCCATAAAATTATTCTTGCAACTTTGACACGTTATGCCATTATGCTACCTAACTTAATATAAAGTAAGCTGTAGCACCTTAGAGAATAAAGGATTTTAACGGACAAGCTGATTGTCCTTAGCATAAGGCAGGCAGGGCTGTAACCGTTTTCCCTGGGGGGGCAATATGCAGGAAACACCGGAGCGCATCGGCGCGCGCTTTTCAATTCTACTGTTTCTGGGATTTATACTGACGCCACTGGCCGGTTTCGGTGCTGCCGTCTTATTCGGCGCCGTCAGCCTCCGGCAACTCCAGCAGGTGCTCGCCGATGGTATCCTGCCGGCATTTTCCATCTTTCTGGTTTTCTTCTCACTGCTTCAGTTACAGCGCCTTATCACGCCGCTGACGACCTGGGCGCTGCAGAATCCCGACGGTGGCAATGCCCCCACTCAACTGCACCGCAAGGCACAGCGTTTCAGCCGCGACTTCTGGAGTTTGATGGCGCTGCACGTGCTGATCAGCCCGTTACTGGTTTTCTGGACCCTGGACGGCGGTATTTCCGCCAGTAACGGTTTTGCTTTCGCGCACTTCATGTTGCTGCAAGCGGTATCAACTGCACTGATCGGTATGCCGGCTTATCTGTTCGGCCTGCACCAACTCGGCAAACTTGCCGGCCATCTGAGCCTGGATCGTATTCATGTCAGCCTTAAATCCAAAATCCTGTTGCTGACCGGTCTGGTGCCCTTACTGGCCTACGCTTTGCTGGTGGACTATCACTGGTTGCGCACCGGTGCGCTGGATACCGGCTATCTGACCATCTGGATTGCGCTGGCTATCCTCTCCGCCACTATCAGCGTGCTGTCGATACGCAGCATGCAACAGGCACTCGGTCCCTTTCAGGATCTGTTCACGCGCAGTGGCGCCTCAACTCACGAAGACCTCGCCCGGCTGAAGCCAGCGTCGACCGACGAAATCGGCTACCTGACACAGACACTCGGCAAGGTCTTCCAGCGCCTCGGTGACCAGGAGACCCATATGCGCACCATTGTCGATACCGCAGCGGAAGGCATTATTGTGGTCGATGAAAAAGGTCTGATCGATACCTTCAACCAGGCCGCCGAGCGCCTGTTCGGCCACATGGCCCAGGAAATCCGTGGCCGTCACCTGGCCTCACTGCTACCGGACGAGTTTGAGGTAAAACAGACCATCGATGCCCACGCCGAAGAACGTGAAGTCGAGGGCCTGCATCGTAACGGTACGAAAATCCAGATTTCGCTGCACATTTCTGCCATGGAAATCAGCGGCAAGCGTATGTTTACCTGTCTGGTCGCGGACATCGGTCAACGCAAGCATGCCGAAAACGAACTGCTGGCCGCCGAAGCCCGCTACCGCGCACTGGTCGAAACCGCACATGACCTGGTATGGAGCGTAGATCCGGAAGGCCGCTGGAGCTATCTCAATGCATCGTCGCGAACGATTTACGGCGTGGAACCCGAAGACATGGTAGGGCGCTCCATCGCCGAGTTCTGTGCCCCGGAAAACCAGCAAGCCGATAAGGTAGCATTCAGCGAATTGCTGGCCGGCAAAGACCTGTACCAGTATGAAACCGTACACCTGGACAGCCACGGTAACCGCCGCCAGTTGAGTTTTAATGCCAAAACACACCGTGATATGCAAGGTAACATTCTGCAAGTCAGCGGCACGGCGCACGACATCACCGATCAGAAAGCATTCCACCAGCAGCTGACCTACCAGGCCGAACACGATGCGTTGACCAAACTGTTCAACCGCCATTACTTCCAGGAGGAACTGGAACGAACCGTGGCTCGGGTATCCCGCAACCCGGAGGGCACCTGCGCGCTGTTTTACATCGACCTCGATCAGTTCAAATACATCAACGACACGCTCGGCCACGCTGCCGGTGACCTGCTGCTTATCGAAATCACCCAGCTGTTACTGAGTCATGTCCGTGAAGGAGACCTGCTGGCGCGCTTTGGCGGTGACGAATTCACTTTGCTGCTCTACAACATCAAGCCCGCCGACGTCTTGTCGACGGCCGAACACTTCCGTCAGTTATTCGAGGATTTCAGATTCCTGCAGGACGGCAAGAGTTTCAATGTCACCAGCAGTATCGGCGCAGCCATTATCGACCCTCTGGTCGAAAACGCCGAAGCGGCGCTGTCGCACGCTGACATCGCCTGTAACCTGGCCAAAGCCCAGGGGCGTAACCGCATCAGCCTCTACGATCCCTCCGACCGCAATAAAGCGGGTATGGCAGAAGATATGGGGTGGGCCTCACGGGTTCGTGAAATGCTGGAGGAGGACAAGTTTCAGCTGGTCTACCAGCCTATCATGGCGCTCACCGACGACCAGGTTCAGGACTACGAAGTCCTGGTTCGCATGGTGTGTGATGACGGTGAGGTTATCCTGCCCGGCGGATTCATGCCGGCTGCCGAGCGCTTTGGCCTTATCCACAGCGTCGACCGCTGGATCGTACGCCGTGCACTGACGCAGCTGTCGCGCCTGCACCACAATGGTGAAACCGTGCGTTTCTCCATTAACCTGTCGGGTAAAGCGTTCGAAGACTCTGCCTTGCTGCCGATGATCCAGGAACTGCTGGATAATTCGAATATCGAACCATCATACGTATGCTTTGAAATCACCGAAACGGCGGCTATCGCCAAACTGTCGGAAGCCGAAAAATTCATCTCCGCGCTCAACGCCATGGGCTGCCAGTTTGCACTGGATGATTTTGGTGCCGGTTTCTCGTCGTTTGCCTATCTGAAGCACCTGCCGGTCGACAAGCTCAAGATCGACGGCAGTTTTGTTCAGGGCATGGCCGACAGCCCGATCGATCAGGCCATGGTACAGTCCATGAGTCAGGTCGCCCACGCGCTGGGCAAACAGACGATAGCTGAGTATGTTGAAAATTCCACGACACTGGAACTGTTGCGCGACTATGGTGTGGACTATGCACAAGGCCACTACATCGGCAAACCGCGCGAGGCGCTGATGAACATCACCCGCCTACCCGGCGTCACGCGCCTTCACAAGGCCGGCAGCGCCGACTGAGAAAGTGCACCTGCGCACATCGAGATCTGGAGAAACCTCTGATTAGTTCGTCGTCCCGGCGCCTGCCGGGATGACGATGTCGGGATTTATCAGAGGTTCCCTGAATTGCAGATGTCGATTGCAGCCGATTGATGCGTATTTACCGGGATGCGGGAATGATTCGCACCCTCAAGCCGGTTGCAGATTGGCGTAGGCCACCACCAGCCACTTGGTGCCGGCGGATTCGAAGTTCACCTGCACGCGCGCGTGCGCACCCTGTCCTTCGTAGTTTAATACCACGCCGTCACCGAACTTGGCGTGCTGCACCCGCTGCCCCAGACCCAGGCCTTGCGGTTGCGGTTCCAGCGGCCGCCTGCCAGCCTGGCTGCCATAAGGCCGGCTGACCTGGATACGCGGGCGGATTTCCTCGACCAGGTCGGCGGGTATTTCGTTGATAAATCGCGACGGCATACAATAAGATTCACTGCCGTGCAGGCGACGATGCTCCGCGTATGTCAGAAACAGGCGCTTGCCGGCGCGCGTAATACCCACGTAGCACAGGCGTCGTTCTTCCTCGAGTCTTCCCGGTTCTTCAACAGAGCGGCGATGGGGAAACAGGCCTTCCTCCAGGCCACATAGAAACACCGTGTCGAATTCCAGGCCCTTGGCGGAATGCAGCGTCATCAGCTGTACACAGTCTTCCCACTTGTCGGCCTGGCCTTCGCCGGCCTCAAGCGCGGCATGCGACAGAAAGGCCGGCAATGGGTCGAGCTGTTCCTCGTCTTCCGCCTCGTATTCAAACTCACCTGCGGCATTGACCAGTTCATCCAGGTTCTCGATGCGGGCCTGACCTTTCTCGCCTTTCTCTTTGGCATAATGGTCCTTGAGACCGGAACCGTGTACCGTGTGTTCGACCTGCTCGGCCAGGGCCAGAGACGCCAGCTCCTCCGCAAGGGTATCGATGAGTTTCAGAAACGCCACAAGCGCATTGCGCGCGCGGGCAGTCAGCGTGTCGTCTTCAGCCAAGGATTGCGCTGACGCCCACAGGGAAATTTTCTGCAGTCCTGCGCGCTCGCGTACGACGCCCAGTGTGCGTTCGCCGATACCGCGTGGCGGCTGGTTGACGATGCGGTCAAAGGAGGCATCGTCCTCGTGGTTTTCACACAGGCGCAGATAGGCCAGAGCATCCTTGATTTCCTGGCGATCAAAAAAGCGCAGGCCACCGTAAACGCGATAGGGAATGCCCGTCTGCAGCAGGCGCTCCTCGAAAACGCGCGACTGGGCATTGGATCGATACAGCACCGCAATGTGACTTCGCGCCTCACCCTTGTCGATCAAGTCCTGCATATGTCCGATGACAAAACGCGCTTCGTCCTGCTCGTTCATCGCGGCATATAGCTGGATGGGTTCACCTTCGTTACCTTCGGTCCAGAGATTTTTTCCCAGCCGTGCGTCATTGTTGGCGATCAGTGTATTGGCTGCCTTGAGGATGATGCCGGTGGATCGGTAGTTCTGTTCCAGGCGCAAGGTGCGGGCACCGGGAAAGTCCTGTTCAAAACGCTGCAGGTTTTCGATTCGTGCACCGCGCCAGCCGTAGATGGACTGGTCGTCATCACCGACAATGGTGATATTGGCCCGCTTACCGGCCAGCACCCGCAGCCAGGCATACTGGATGGTGTTGGTGTCCTGGAATTCATCGACCAGGATATGCTGGAAGCGCTGCTGATAGTGAGCGAGCAGTTCCGGGTTCTTCAACCAGAGTTCGTGCGCGCGCAGCAACAACTCGGCGAAATCCACCAGACCGGAACGCTGGCACAGCTCTTCGTAAGTCTGGTAGATAGCGACCTGCTGGCGTTGGTAGGGATCACCCTTGTGTTCGATATGCTGCGGGCGCTGACCTTC
>JBDNAP010000418.1:0-4501 GCA_039768325.1 Thiogranum sp. | reverse complement strand
CGATCATGCCCGCATCAGTGCGCTTCAGCACCAGCTGCCGCAGGGTGTCGGTCATCACCAGCAGCTCGAGAATGGCGGCACGGCCGCTGTAGCCGGTTCCCCCGCAGTGCTCGCAGCCAGCCGGACGGTAAAGGGTGACGTCGTCATTGGCGGCGAAGCGCTGCAGCTGCCAGCGCTCTACTAACTCGTCGGGCGGTGTATAGGGCTGTCGGCAATGCCGGCACAGTCTACGCACCAGGCGCTGTGCCTGCACCGCGTTCAAGGTGGAGGTCAAGAGATATTCCTCCACACCCATATCCTGTAAACGGGTGATACTCCCCGCCGCGTCGTTGGTGTGCAGCGTTGACAGCACCAGGTGGCCGGTCAGCGCCGATTCCACCGCGATCTTGGCGGTTTCCTCGTCGCGCATTTCGCCGATCATAATGATGTCCGGGTCCTGTCGAACGATGGAACGCAGGGCGTTGGCGAAGGTCAAACCGATCTGGGGTTTGACCTGAATCTGATTGACGCCGGAGATGTTGTACTCGACCGGGTCTTCCACCGTGAGTATCTTGCGTTCCGGGGTATTGAGATGTTTCAGAGCCGCGTACAGCGTGGTGCTTTTGCCGCTGCCGGTCGGGCCCGTGACCAGCAGAATACCGTGCGGCATGGCAAGAATCTCCAGCATGCGCCGTTCGAGTTCTGCGCTGAAGCCCAGCGGAGCGAAGTCCAGGGCGACATTGTCGCGCTGCAGCAGACGCAGGACCACGCTCTCGCCGTGCAGAGTCGGTACCGTCGAGATCCTCAGATCCAGCTCGCTGCCGCGCGCGCGCATCCTGAAGCGGCCGTCCTGTGGCAGTCGGCGTTCGGCGATGTTCAAATTGGCCATGATTTTGATGCGCGAGACGACCGCGGCTGTGGAGCCGGCCGGCGGGGTCTCTATCTCCCGCAACAGACCGTCGATACGATAACGCACCTTGAGCTGGTTTTCGAAGGGCTCGATATGGATGTCCGAGGCACCAGACTCTGCCGCCCGGTTGATGATCAGGTTCACCAGCTTGATGATGGGGGCTTCGCTGGCCAGTTCCTTCAGATGTTCCACATCACCCTGGAACCCGGCACTGTCATCGCCGCTATCTGATGATACGCCGGTGCCGTTTTTTCTGGCATGGCTCTGCGCCAGCGCCTGTTCGATCTCCGAGGCGATGCCGACCTGGGGCAGTACCGCCTTACCGGTGAGCAGACCGAGCGCGTGCGCTACATAGTTATCCAGGGGGTCGGCCATCAGCACGGTCAAGTGCTCGTCGTCCTCGGCCAGGATCAGGGTTTTGCTGTCCTGCAGGAACTTGTGGGAGATCTGTTCGGCTGCTGGCAACTCCTGCGGGAAGTTTTTTGCCTCGACCAGCGGCAGTGCCAGTTGTACCGCCAGGCATTCGGCCACGTTGCGCTCGGTAACGTAGCCCAGCTTGACGAGGATGGCGCCAATCGGTTCCCTGATCTCCTGCCCGCTTTGCAGGCGCAGGGCGCGTTCGGCATTATCCGGGCTAAGTTTTCCGGACTCGATCAGGTAGTCGCACAAGCCTTTCTTTGCGGCACTGTCCGCAGGGACATCGATTGCATCGTTCATCGTCTGTTGCGCTGTATTTCCCACTATCTGTCCCTTATCCATAATTTTACCAGCTTAATTTCCAGGATAATGTGCGACAATACATCGAAGCTTATTTCACCGCGAGTCAGACGCCAGCACTGGTGTCGGTTTCTGCGGCTGTCCCGCAGCAGCTCCAGCCTGGATCGGCACCCCGTGACAGCCGGTTTGAAACAAGACTACACTTGACTTGACCGCGAGCAAAGGTGAAATATTAAAGTTAACGTCCTGATGCCGTTACATAATACCAGATATGACCGGTTTCATGGTGACTTATCGCTGTTTACGCATTCAACGTGGTGTGTAGTAGGGTAACGCCGGGACATCAGGTGGTGACTGAGCGGGGCAGGCGTAGAAGCCGTCCGTCGAGGATGAAAACAGCGCAACAATGAAAAACAGCCGGATTCGTCAACTGTTCATACTCGTCTGTGGATTGACGATGGCTGCCTGTTCCACCAAACCAACGCAGCCACCCCCCGAACAAGCGCGCGCGGTTCAGCCAATGCCCCCTGCCGGGGCGCCTGGGCCGTCATCGGCAAAGACCCCTGCAGATAGCTCTGCCGATGACCGCTTCTCTGCTTCTGATCCGGGAGGTCGTGCCGACAAACCGGCTGTCCGCATGGGCACCGGCGTGTTCCTGGCAGAGACCCCCGAGGGTCAAGAGGGCATGACATTTCCGGCGGGGGACGTGACCCTGAATTTCGAGGCAACCAGCCTGCGGGAGTTTATCAAGGTCATCTTTGATGACATATTGGAGGAAAACTATCTCATCGATCCAGGCGTCGACGGTGTGGTGACCCTGCATACCACGCACGCCGTCAGCCGGGAGGCGGTGTTATCGATCCTCGAGTCGGTGCTCGAGCTGAACGCGGCGGTGTTGGTGCAGGACCGTGGCATGTATAAAATTGTGCCGGTGGCGGGTGCGGAGGGTGAAGTTTTGTCACCCCTGGTGGGCCGGCAGGCGCAGAGCCCGGGGGCGGGCTTCGGCGTACGGATAGTGCCGCTCGAGCACGTTGCGGCCGCCGAGATGGAGAAGATCATCACGCCTTTTCTGCCGAGCGGAGCCACCTTGCGCATCGACGCAACGCGCAACCTGTTGATCCTGTCCGGTCCGCGTTATCGTCTCGACCACCTGCTGGAGACCGTCAAGGTCTTTGATGTGGACTGGCTGAAGGGGATGTCGTTCGGTATGTTTCCGCTGCACTATGCCGATGCCGCGGTTCTGGTCGGCGAAATCGAGCAAGTGATCGGTGCCGAAGGGCAGACGCCGTTTGCGGGAATTGTCAGGCTGGTACCGATCGAACGCCTGAACGCCATCCTGGTGATTACTCACCAGCCGAAACACATGGCGGCTGTGCGCCGGCTGATCGAGCAGTTTGACTGGGGTACCGAAGCGTCGCCCGGGCGCCGCCTGTACGTCTACCATGTCAAGTACAGCAAGGCGGAAAACATATCCGCGGTCCTTCAGGAGCTGTTCGGGCAGGTGCAGGAAGTCGGGGTAACATCCGTGACTGAAGGGATACCGGAACTGCCGCCGGGCGTGGAGGGCGGCGGTAATGTCTTCCGTACCGCAAGACAACTCAGCGACCCGCCATCGCCGGTAGGCGCCGCCGGGGCCGGCGGTGATTATCCGGATCCCGCGGTGGCTGCCGCGTCATCGGCGGCGGCAGATGGGCGCCGGGTCACGACGGCCGGGGTCACGGCAACCGAGACAACTGTAGCCGAGTCCACGATAGCCGGTGAGGGTCAGGGCCCGGTCACCGTCATGGCCGATCAGGACAACAATGCCATCCTCATCATGGCCAGTCCGGCGGATTACCGCATGATCGAGGCGGCCATCCGCCAGCTCGACATTCAGCCGCGACAGGTGCTGATCAACGCCATCATTTCAGAGGTTACCCTCAATGACGAACTGGACTACGGGGTCGGGTGGTTCCTGAGCGGCGGTAATTTCGAACTGGGTTTCAACACGCCGCTGCCGGGTGGCGCCGAAGCTGCCGGCGAGGGGCTGGCACTGGCGATCTTCAACAACAGTGATGAAACCCGCCTGTTTTTCGACCTGCTGGCGTCCAAGTCAAACGTCAAATTCATCTCGGCACCGCAGGTGATGGTGCGCGACAACCAGACAGCGACCATTCGCGTCGGTGACCAGATCCCGGTCACCACCCGCTCCTCGCAGAGCACCAGCGACCCGGATGCCCCCATCGTCACCGAGGTGCAGTTCCGCGACACCGGCACCCTGCTTACCGTTACCCCGCGTATCAACGCCGGCGGGCAGGTGACCATGGATATCAGCCAGGAGGTCAGTCTGCCGGGGAGCGAGCCGGCGGTCGGCGGCGGCGGTAATGTGTCGATCGCGCAGCGCACCATTGACAGCAGCGTCACCGTCCACGGCGGTCAGACCGTGGTGCTGGGCGGGCTGATCAGGGAGACCAGGACCGAATCGAGGTCCGGCATCCCGCTGTTAATGGACATTCCCTGGCTCGGCGAGCTGTTCTCGACCACCGGCGAAAATGTCGGCCGCACCGAACTGATTGTGACCATCAACCCGGTGGTGGTTAAAAACCAGCGCGATGCGGAAATGGTCACCAGGGAACTTCGTCAACGCATGAAGAGTGCTTACGAGTACGAGTCCTCAGCTTGGGAACAGAATACCGGCGCAGACGCGCCTCCATCTCCGGACTCGAAACCCGCTGCAACTCGCTGAAACTGCTGATTTACGCGGCTGTCTTGAAGAATCACCCAGGGCTGTTCGCCCGGTGGTCACTTGTTCTGAAGCTTTCCAAAAAGCCCCCGCATTTGCAGGGCCTTGTGGTCAGCGATGAAGGCTGACCGCTGAATTTAATGTCGAACAACATCATAGAATTCCTACCAGAT
>JBDNAP010000417.1:0-4213 GCA_039768325.1 Thiogranum sp. | reverse complement strand
GGTCCACCGCGAGATGTCAGCGGTGTGCCGGCACCGCCCTTTCAGTGGGCGGCGCGTCGGTAGTCGTCCACCTCCCGCCACTCGGCGATCCCATCTGGGGTCAGGTCCCAGAATGCCTCCAGCCGCACCTGATCCATGACTTCAACCAGTAATCCGATCTGCGCCTTGCGGTCACCCTGAACGATGACGGAACCTTCAGGATTCTCAGCCGTCAGACGCTCAACCACGGCGCGTACCGAACGTATGTCAACCGGCCTTTTGTCGATCCAGATTTCACCATTGGGCGCGATGGCGATCAGAATGTGGCCGTGCTCACGCCGCTCTGCGGTCTGGGCGGTCGGACGATTGACCTCGATGCCCGATTCCTTGACAAAAGAGGTCGTCACCACAAAGAAGATCAGCATGATGAAAACGATATCCAGCAAGGGCGCCAGATTGATATCTGATTCGTCGGCTGGCTGATCGCTATGGCGGCGCCGCCTCATTTTACTGTCCCTGGCCCAAAGTGCAGTCGATCGCCGAGCTGTTCGACCGCACGCTTGACCTGGTATTCAAGCTGTAAACAGAAATACAGGCCGGGCAAGGCGACCACCATACCGGCCATGGTTGGCAGCGTGGCACGGGAAATACCCGAGGCCATCGCCCGCGCATTTCCCGTACCCAGTGAACCGACCACGTCGAACACCTGGATCATGCCGGTGACCGTGCCGAGCAGGCCCAGCAGCGGACATACCGCAACCAGTGTCTTGATCAGGGGTAGGGAGCGGTTCAGGCGAATGCATGCCTCTGAAACCAGCGCCGTGCGTATATGTCGCGCCAGGTTCTCCCTTCGCTGAGACGACGTCTGTTGCCAGGTTTTACGGTAAACGAGCATCTGCCTGGGAAAGACGCGCAGCAAAAACCAGTAACGTTCGGTGACCAGAAAGCCGATAGCCGCCGCTACCGCGACAATAACCCACATTACCGGCCCACCCATGGCGAGAAAGGCACGTACGTTTTCCAGTTGCCACCACAAGGATTCAATCATGGTGGTTCACCCGTTGTGCGACGACGCCAGCCGACTGTTCGTCGAGTATCTGGATCAATGTGCGGCTGCGGCTGGCGAGCAGGGTATGGAAAAACAGCAGCGGTATGGCGGTAACCAGGCCCATCACCGTGGTTATAAGCGCCTGGGAAATACCGCCGGCCATCAGCTTCGGGTCGCCAGTCCCAAACAGGCTGATGGACTGGAAAGTCAGGATCATGCCCGTTACGGTACCCAGCAGTCCGAGCAGGGGGGCGACCGCAGCCAGTAACTTGATCAGACCCAGGCCGCGTTGCAGGACTGGTGTTTCGCGCAGGATCGCTTCATCCAGCAGCAGTTCAGTGGCATCGATATCCCTGTCCCGCGCATTGCCGGCGGCCAGCAATATCCGACCCAGAGGGTTGTCGTCCAGTGGCGTGTCGGGTTCCCGAAGTTGCCGTTTGATTCGCTGCCCCACCCAGGATAAGTAAATCAGACGCAGGATCACCAGCAGCATACCGAGTAAGCCGATACCGATAATGATGTAACCCACGGCGCCGCCCTGCTGAATGCGTTCCGGCAGAGTGGGTGTCTGTACGATCAGGCCCAGCAGTCCACCGCGCGTCGGGTCTATGAGTATCGGTGCATAGCCGGATTGTTGAACGGCAAAGGTTGCTGCCTGCTTGCGTTTCGGTCGCGCCGGCTGACGTGGCAGGCTGATCAGTCGACCGGTATCCGGTAGATAACGCAGGAAACGGTTGCCGGAAATGACGGTGAATACACCGATGCGTATCACCGGTTCGGTCTGCGTGATACCAGTCGCATCAGTCACCGGCGCCTGGAAACGACTGACCTCGCCTGACTGCTCGATTTCCTGTTGCATGAGTAACCAGAAACGTTCCAGTTCAGTGACGTTGGGCAGTTTCTTGCTTTTCCCCAGAACGTCGAACCATTCAGCACGTCCGGGAAATTGAGCGCTGACCAGCGAATCCTGGAGCAGCGCATGCAGGTCGTTTGCCGACTGCCGCACTGTGCCGAACAGTTCACCCAGATTTCCCGTCTTGGTGGCCAGTTCTTCATTCAGGGTCTGTAGAGCCGTCTCATTGTCGGCAAATTGCTGCTTGAGGTCCTCACCCCGGCGGCGTTGCAGTTCGACCTGTTCGCGGACCTCGTTCAGCATGGCCTGCCGGTCGGCTTTTTCCGACAGGAATTGTGCTTCGCGTTCGCGGCGAACAGTGCTCTCACGCTCACTCGCCTGTTTTACCTGGCGCAGCAAATGGTCGAGACCGGTGGGGTGATCTGCCAGTGCCGGCAGACTGCCCGCAATCAGCAGCCAGCAGCAAAACAGTCGGAGGCTATTCAGGCTCATGATTTTTTGCGGCGGCAACGGGAAGATTGAGCAGTTCCGGTGCGGCCTGCTGGCTGGCGACACGCAGCGCCCGCCGGATCGCAAGGCGCTGGGTGGCTTTGACAGGAACCCACGTCTGCTCCCCGGCATCCCAGTGAGCGGCCTGATGCCCGTCGAGGGTCTGGTAGTACCAGCCGACGCGGCCGATCCGCAGAAACTGCACGTTGCGCCGAATGCCATCGATTTCGAGGTCTTCGCGGTAAGCTTCCAGAGTACGCCCGTAGTCGAGTTCGACCTGGTAGGCTCCGAGTACCCGGCGGTATTTCTCGGCCACCGATACGTCCGACCGGTCCATCAGCTGACGCAGTAAGCTGATGCGCTGCATGCGCTCCTTACGCAGAAACGGGGTGTCATTGATGACAAAGTCGTTTAAGTGTTCGATCATGCGCAGCATGAGCGGCATGATTTCCTGCTGAGTCAGCTCGATATCCTCCATCTGCTGGTGGATAAGTGCCTTTTCCTCTTCCTGAGAGGTGGTGAGCCGTTGCAGCTGATCGTTATAAACGCTCAGCGCCTCGAGTTCGCGGTTGAGCACGTGGTATTCATCCAGCATAGCCCTTGTCTGCTCACTGAGCTGATCGATGCGCTGTTGTGTCAGTTGCTCCTGGCGGTTATTGTTTTTGCCCAGGGAAATTGACTGCTGTAAGGCTTCGGCGCTGGCCGATGCCGGTAGCAACAGTATCGCGCACAGGGATAGGGTTGCGATTACTGATCGGGTTATCGAGTTTTTCATAAGCAGGTCATTTTACAGCATTGGCCAATGGCTGTGTGGCAGGAGCGGCCCCTTGCCGCTCCTGCGCTTCCCTGCATCCCTGCCGATGGCTGATCGAGTTCAGTCGTACTTGTATTGTAAGGTGGCAAAGTAGTTGCGGCCCGGGCCGGGAACGCGGTCACCGACGGCGACATCGGAATCCGCGACCCGGTTGATGCCGGACAGATGGGGCTCGTAATCCTTGTCGAAGACATTCTCGACACCGAGACCGATTGCCAGGTTGCGCATGACGCTGATGCCTCCGCGCAGGTTCATCAGAGCGTAACTGCTGGAGTTCTCTTCGCCGTTGGTTTTCGACACCTTGTTCTGTTTGGCATAGCCGACGCCTTCGAGACCCGCCCACCAGTTCGCTCGGTTGTAGGTCAGGGTGGCGCTGCCGTTCAGCGGGGCAATGCGATACAGGTCGTCATTGATATCATCGCGTTCACCGCGCACATAGCTGGCAACACCGTCGAGGCGCCAGTTGCGGTTGATGGTTACGCCCCAGTCCATGTCGGCGCCGTAGAACTTGGCGT
Organism: Thiogranum sp.; assembly: GCA_039768325.1. Lineage (GTDB taxonomy): Bacteria > Pseudomonadota > Gammaproteobacteria > DSM-19610 > DSM-19610 > Thiogranum. The sequence continues at coordinate 515 of JBDNAP010000417.1, read as the reverse complement.
CGACGTTGCTCCACTGCAGCGGGAGCGGCGAATTGGGGCCGCTGCTGCCTCTACTGACTGCGATGACGTCGGGGTCGGTTGACGGTGTGCCCTGGATATAGTCATCGACATAGCGGTAGAACAGCCGCGGCGTTGCATACACCCGCCCGCTGTGCCAGTCGAGTCCCAGGCCGGCTTCGTAGGCTTTCTCGGAATCCAGGTTGATATCGCCGACATAGTTGCGGCCGTCGGCCAGGCCGTTGGTGGCCTGCAGGGGAACCCACAGATAGAGCTGCTGGTAGGAGGGGGCACGGGTCTTCATGCCTGCCTCGCCGATAAAATTGATCTGCGAAGACAGGGCGTGGTCGAGTTTGGCTACCAGGTCGAAGTTGTCCTGGTTATTGTCTCTGTCCGCCGAATTGAAGCTGTTCTGCAGGCGGCCAATGGCCGGGTTCATCCCAGCCATGAAGTGGGAGACCTGCCCGGCCTGGGCCTGGACCCGGTTATAGCGTGCCCCCAGCTGCATGTTCCAGCTC
>JBDNAP010000416.1:0-9056 GCA_039768325.1 Thiogranum sp. | reverse complement strand
TAAAAAGCGCCCAGCGGGCAGAGGTGTCCGCACCAGCCGTTGCGCAGGATAAACAGATCGAACAGAAATACGCCCAGCACCGCCGTCCAGCCGAGTCCAGCGCCGAAGATCAGTTCCCGGTGCAGCATGCTGATGGGACTGATCCACTCGAAAGCGGCGACGCCGCTCAGTGCCGACAGCACCAGCGCCAGTGCCAGCACGGTGTAACGGATGTTGCGGCTGAGCCGGAACAGGTCGCTGATGCCCAGCCGGCGACGCAGCCAGGCCGCCAGGTCGGTGACCATATTGATGGGACACAGCCACGCGCACCAGCTGCGCCCCCCCAGTATCAGGTAGATCAGCAGAATAATAGCGGCCCCGGTCAGCACCTCGGCTTGCGGCAGGTGGCGGGTGAGGATGATCTGCAGAACCGCGAACGGGTCCGCCAGGGGGATGGCGCCGAACAGCTCCGAGGCGCTCAGGTTGCCGGACAGCAGGGGCTGCCCGGCCACCTCCCAGCCCCAGCGCACCGTACCCAGGAATAACAGCAGGACCCCGAGTTGCACCGCCCGGCGCAGCAGCAGGTAGCGCCAGACCCGGAGCTTTCCTGGCAATGACACCGGCATGACAAACGGCCTGACCGGTCGGCCATTAGGCCCGGTTCTGGGTGGCTCGCGGGTGCTGCTCATGGCGGCCCCTCGTTCAGGTAATCCAGTCCGGATGCCGGCGTGTCGGAGCCGACCGTTGCCCCGCCGGTATTGAATTCAGGGGTGATCGGCGTGTCGCTTGTCCAGCCGAGGCGGTAGTGATCACCGATCATGCCCTGCACCAGGTCCGCTTGCAGCACGCGAATGGCCGCCTCCTGGGTGGGGCAGGCTTTTTCACAGATGCCACAGCCGGTACAGGCGTCACTGTGCACCAATGGCACGAACATAGCGTGTTTGCTGAGCCGGCGGGGGTGATGTTCGACGGTGATAGCCTCGCCCTGTACGGGGCATTCGCGGAAACAGATTTCGCAGCGCAGCCCCTGCCAGGAGAGACAGTTCTCGATATCGATGACTGCCAGCCCCATACGGGAGTCATTGATCTTTTCCAGGGCAGGATCGAGTGCCCCGGTGGGGCAGGCGGCGATACAGGGGATATCGGTGCACATGTAACAGGGTATTTGGCGGGGGATGAAATAGGGCGTTCCAATCGGGATGCCGGCATCCGCCGTCGCCAGCTTCAGGGTGTCATAGGGGCAGGCGTCCACACACTGACCGCACTTGATGCAGCGCGCATTGAAATCCGCTTCGTCGCGCGCGCCCGGCGGTCGGATGGCAAACGGTGTTGCCCGCGCCTGTTGATTCAACAGGTAAGACCAGACCAGGCCGCCAGTGGCCGCCAGGGCCGCCCCCTGGGCGATCCGGGTAAAAAAGTCACGGCGCGATTTCGACGTCAGACTGGCCATGGTTCATCACTTCGGCAGCCGCAGCAAACAATACCCCCGCCACAATCCCGGCCACGCTCAGGCCTTGTAGACCTTGATGGCGGCTTTCTTGAAGTCCTCTTCCTTCGACATGGGACAGGTCACGTCCAGGCAGACCTTGTTGACGAACACACCTTCGTCGAAGAATGCGGCGAAGGTGTAGCCCTTTGCCGGCCGGTTGCGGCCCTGGGTCTCCACCACGGCCTTGATCTTGCCGCGGCGCGATTCTATCCAGACCACGTCATTGCGCTTGATACCGCGTGCTTCGGCATCGGCCGGATTCATGAACAGCTGCGCCGTCGGCACAGCGCGGTGCAGTTCCGGTACCCGCCGCGTCATGGTGCCGGTGTGCCAGTGTTCCAGCACACGGCCGGTGGAGAACCACAGGTCGTAGTTTTTATCAGGCTGCTCCGGCGGGGCCGCATAGGGCCGGAAAAAGATCTTGGCCTTGTGCGCCAGGCTGGTCTTGTCCGGGCTGGTGACCTTGTCCAGATCGCCGCCGGGCAGGGCCTTGAGTGCCTTGCCATAGAAATCGAAACCGCTGCCTTTTTCACAATAGGGATCGTATTTCTCGTTGAAACGCCACTCGGTTTCCTTGCCATTGACGACCGGCCACTTGAGGCCGCGGACATCATCACGGTAGTAGACATCGAACTCCGCCAGGTCATGCTGATGTCCCACGCCGAACTGGCGGTATTCGTTGAACAGGGCCTTTTCCGGAAACCAGCCGTCACCCAGTTTTTCGGCAATATGGTTGCCGTGACCGCGGGCCACCGCTTTGTCCGGCCACTTGACCTTGCGGTTATCGGCGTTGGCGAACAGCACATCGTAGAGGGTGTCATCGGGCGAATAACCCATCTTCTCCGCCTCGGCCAACACGTCCGGCAGCTTGCCGTCCTCGAAACCGTCGGCCTTGAGTCCGGGTACCGATTTCTCGCCCCAGACTTCCTTCAGCTTGAAGCGCTTGGAGAACTCCAGTCCCTGCCAGACGTCGGCCATGGCTTCGCCCGGCGGGGCGACCTGCTGGCGCCAGGCCTGGGTGCGGCGTTCGGCGTTGCCGTACAAGCCCCATTTTTCGAAAATCATGGCGGTCGGCAGTATCAGGTCCGCCACCTTGGCAGAAACGGTGGGGTAAGGGTCCGATACGACCAGGAAGTTGTCCATCTTGCGCGCAGCTTTCAGCCAGTGGTTGGCGTTGGCAGTGGCCTGGAACGGATTATTGACCTGTACCCAGGCCCACTTGACCGAACCGTCCTCCAAGTCGCGCATGATTTTGGTGATATGGCTGCCGACCTTGGGGTTCAGGGTTTTGGCCGGCAGTTTCCACAACCCTTCGCTGAAGGCGCGGTGCTTGGGATTGAATACCACCAGGTCCGCCGGCAGGCGGTGGGCGAAGGTGCCGACTTCACGGGCGGTGCCGCAGGCCGATGGCTGGCCGGTCAGTGAAAAGGCCCCGTTGCCGGGTTGCGCCTGCTTACCGAGCAGCAGGTGGATGGCATAGATCTGTTCGTTGACCCAGCTGCCGCGGTAGTGCTGGTTGAATCCCATGGTCCAGTAACTGCCCACCTTGCGGTTCTTGTCCATATACAGTTGCGCCAGGGTCTGCAGCTTCTTTTTGAACGCTTCCAGGTCTTCGTCCGGGTCGCCCTTGGCCAGTTCCGCGACAAAATCCAGGGTGTAGGGCTCGACGCCGCGCTTGAACTCGTCAGCGCTGATCAGCCAGTGTTTGGCCGGCTTTTTGGTGTTGCCCTGCTTGACCTTCTCACCGGGCTTCCTGCGTTGGGCGACGGCCTCGGCCGGGTCCAGCGTCACTTCCAGTTCCTTGGCCTGGATGTCCTTTTCGGCATCGAAGGCGTATTCGGAGGTGCCACGCATGCCGTAGCCGATATCGTATGGGCCGGTGGCGTACACGCAGTGCTTGTTGACGAAGTCGTGGTTGACGGCATCGTTGGTGACGATTTCACGCAGGATATAGTTCTGGATGGCGAGGTCGGTGCCCGGCTTGAAGATGATTTCCAGGTCGGCGATGTCGGAGGTCTGGTTGCTGATGGTGGTCAGATTAACCAGCCTGACGTTGTCGTCGCTCAGCCTCCGGTCGGATACCCGGGCCCACAGGATGGGATGGCACTCCGCCATGTTGGCGCCCCAGGTGACGACGGTATCGGTGTGCTCGATGTCATCGTAGTTGCCGGCCGGTTCGTCGATGCCGAAGGTCTGAATAAAGGCGACCACCGCAGAGGCCATGCAATGGCGGGCATTGGGATCGATGTTGTTGCTGCGGAAACCGGCCTTCATCAGCTTGGCCGACACATAACCCTCGGGGATGGTGTACTGGCCGGAGCCAAAGATGGCTACGCCGTGCGGGCCCATTTCCCGGTAGGTTTTTTTGAACTGGACTTCCATTTCATCGAAGGCCCGTTCCCAGCTGACCGGCTGGAACTTGCCCTGTTTGTCGAATTTGCCGTCCTTCATGCGCATCAACGGTTGGGTGAGGCGGTCCTTGCCGTACTGGATCTTGCCGTTGAAATAACCCTTGATGCAGTTGAGTCCCCGGTTCACCGGCGCATCCGGATCTCCCTTGGTGGCGACGATGCGGCCATCCCGGGTACCGACCATGATGCCGCAACCGGTGCCGCAGAAACGACACACGGCCTTGTCCCATTGCACATCGGCATCGGCCTGTTTGGATTTGGCGAGAGCGGCTGCCGGTACCGTGATGCCGGCCGCGGTGGCGGTGGCGGTGGCTGCGCTGGTTTTTAGAAAGTCTCTGCGTGTCAGGTCCATTGTGTCTCCTCGGGTATGGTTTGCTGCTGGTTGAGATTATTCGTTCAGGCAGGTGGGTACAGTGCCCGAATCCAGCGCCTCGTCGTCAAGTTCTGCTGGTATGGCATCCACCAGCTCGCGGTCTTCTTCAAAATAATGGCAGGACATTTCCGCCAGACTGATGTGGGGCAGGGCACGGATGCGCTTCAGGCCATCGACCTCGTCACTGATGGACGCGGCTTCCTGGGTGATCACAATACGGCCCGTCGCGGCATCGACATAATGGATATCGATGCCGGTCAGATTCTGTAGTTGTTCGATGACATTGTCGGTATGCTGCGGCGAAGTAATGATCAGAATGCCTGATATATTCATTTATTATAATGCCCCCGGGGGCTGGCTGATTGCCATGTAGACCCTCCAGTCTACTCTTGTGCAGGTAAAACTACCGTATGTTGCCGGTATTACTGCAGTTCTGGTCTGGCAAGCCGTCAGGCCGCTTGCCAAAGATAGGCCAGTTCGAGCAGCTGTGCCATGATCTATGTCAAGGCCCCCCCATTTTTCGATCGACACCGGTTGCACCGGCTCCAGTTCTCCCTGACCGATTATCACCCGCATCCTGGCTTTGGGAACCTCCAGTCAGATAGCGCGGGCTTAGCCGGGGCAGTTACCGGTTTCAGTATAGAAGAACTCAGTAAAAAGGTGAGGGCATGCCGCCCTCACCTCATTCTGCCGGGTTCCCGGACCTGTTATTTCGTTTTCATTTCCTTCTCATGTTCCGCACGCATACGCTTCTCTTCTTCGAGTATCGTATTGACCGCGGTTTTCAGCGGCGCCCAGCCATACCAGTGCATGTAGTCGTTGCTGACGTGGAAGGCACCCTGGAAGGTGCGCTGCCGGTATTCCAGCATGATCAGGTACAGTTCCTGCTCGATCTTGGTCTTGGCATCGTAATACTGCAGCAGGTCCGGTGCGTACTTCCAGCCTTCCGGTTTCTTCAGAATACCGTCACGGTAGAGCCCCTGAACCGCCTGTATCGCCTTGGCAAATTCGGCGTCAGCCGCCTTGATGATCTCATCCGAGGCCCGCATATGACTGTCTACGAAACCCTTTGAGTGGCACTTGTTACAGTTGGCCTTCATCTGCGTGCGGAGCTCATTGAACTCATCCGGACCGCGTGCCGTCTCCGCCTGCACAACGATCTCAACGAAGCGTTCGGTTGGTTGCAGGTTGGCATCCAGAATACCGGCAGCCTGCAGGATCAAGGCGCGATTGAACGTCCACTCCGGGTCGTCATCGACATCGATGTAGTTGCCGGAGGGCAGGGCGGCGGCAAGTTTGGTGAGTTGCGGTTCCAGGGAGGGCGCGACGTCAATCAGCGCCAGCACATTTTCCTTGGTCGGTATACGCAGCGCCAGGAAGCCCCACGGTGTCCTGACGCTGTGGTTGCCTTCCATCATATGACAGTTCTGGCAGGTGGGCGCCCGGGCATCCTCTTCGTGTCCCTCGATGCCCCATATGATGCCGTGCTTCGCCGAAGTGTACATCTCCCACTGCGGATGATCGAAACCCATATGGCAGTTGGAGCATGCACGGGGGTCCTTGGCCTCGGATTTCTTGAATGTGTGACGGGTGTGGCAGGCGTCACACTGGGTATTGCCGTAACGGTATTTCGAGACTTCCTTACCGCCGTCGCTCTTGACGGCACCGGTATTGCCGTCAGTGACACCCAGCAGGCCTTTTTCGCCGATCTTGTGGCAGCCTGAGCATCCACGGTAGCCCTGTTCCGTAATGGCCCCCGGTTGACCGTGCCAGGCAATTTGGGATTTCATGACCAGCCAGCCCAGATTGTGCTTACCCAGTCTGTGTTCTTTTAGCTTTTTCTTGTGACATTCGCCGCAGGTTTCGGCCGTCGGCATCTCCGCCTTGGCGAAATCATCCATGGTCTTGTGCTCTTCACCGTGGCAGTCATGACAGCGGACTTCGTCATCCTGCTTGGGATTAGCATGCGGACTGTCGAGGTGCTGCTTGACGATACCGGGCGTGACCGATACATGACAGCCCAGACAGTCCTTGTGCGCGAGCTGCTCTTCATTCAGTTGCTTGGTGTTGCTTTCCGCCGCCGTCGCCAGATTGATCTGGCCGACGAATAGCACAGCCCCGCATAACAGGGAGAGTATGAACTGCAGATGTTTCATTTTGATTACCTCCTGATTGTTCTCAATTCTCATGTACCGGTGGCCGGTATCCTCACAGCGCTGCCCCCGGCGGTTTGTCGTCCAATGTCACAAAACCATCACGGGGAATCTAGGCAAGTCCTACCGACAATGCCATGATCTATGTCAAGGCAGGCGGGGATAGTGATCGGGTCGAGGGGCGCCGCTGTCCGGGTACTTATGCTGGATTTGTTACCATGACTAGCCGGCAGGCGCCTCGACCAGGCGAGCAGGAAGAGGATCAGTGCCAGTACAACAGGGTCCAGCCGATGATTCGCACCATCCAGTTTAAAATCAGGGAGCTTGCCATGTTCGTCTTGATATATTTGGCCAGTTCAGTGAACATTGGCGAAAATAATAGTGTGTGGAGCAGCTATCAGGATTTTATAACCGGCTTCAGAAGGCAGGGATGGTAATTTGGCACCCTGTTTTCGTTTTCTTCCTGTACCACCTCACGAGATGTTACCAAGGGGTACAGAAGTTGGTCGATATAAGCTTGAGGGGCAGGCTGTAAATGCATCCCTGTACGCTCGACGGCCGCGTCCATGCGGCCGACGGTCCCGCAAGCTTATGTCGACCAACGTCTGCACTCAGTAGTATCTGCCCCTAATAGTGTTAAACAGCCAAGGAGAAAACCAATGAGTCAACTGACCCCTGAAGAGGAAAAGAAAATCCTCGACAGTCCGCCCAAGGGTACCTTTGCCCTGATGCTGCTGGTCGGTGCGCTGATCTTTGCCGGCTGGGCCTACATGTTTTTTTACATGTTCCTTGAACACGGACCGGTAAATTAAGGGAGAGAAGCAGGATGGTCGACCCACTGAAAAGTATTTGTGAAGACCCGCTGGAACGAAAATGGGTCTGGATATCCCTTGGTCTTGCCGTGGTGATGGGGGTGGTGCTGGGCTATTACGCGGTGGCCAGCAATATTCACCCACCAAGCAATGTCGAGACTATTGATTCCTCGCGACTGCATCTGACGGAAGAGTTCGCCGAGGACAATCTCGGCGTCAGGAGCAACGATGATGGCAGCCTGACCGTGACCCTGGTGGCGGCACGCTACGGTTTCTACCCGCCGCTCATCGAGGTACCGGCCGACACCCGCGTCACCTTCCGCATTGCCAGTGCGGATGTCCTGCACGGCGTGCATGTCCCCTTTACCAATATGGCGACCATGATCGTGCCGGGCTATGTCTCCGAGGTGACAACGGTATTCCCGCGCACCGGCGAATTTTCGCTGATGTGCAACGAATACTGTGGACTCGGCCATGATTCCATGTGGTCACGCCTGGTCGTGGTTGCGAAATCCGCCGGGGGGGCATCCTCATGAGTCAATCCAAAGCGGCCGGCCTGAGTCTGGCCAATATGTGGGTGGGTTTTACCGCCTTTGCCGTGGCTGCCCTGCTGGGTCTCTATCAGGTCATCGAAAGGATCGACCTGATTCCGGGTCTGAAATCACCGGCCCTGTATTTCGGCTCCGTGTCGACCCACGGCGTGCTGATGGGTTTCGTGCTGACCACGTTCCTGGTCATGGGCTATGGCTATTATACGGCGACCACCAGCCTCAAGCAGGAGCTGTGGAACAAGCCGCTGGCCTGGTTCGGTTTCTGGCTGTCACTGATCGGTGTGCTGCTGGCGGCCGGCCCCCTGTTGACCGGCAATGCTTCGGTGCTGTATACCTTCTACCCGCCGTTGCAGGCGCACCCGGCGTTTTATATCGGTGCTGCCCTGCTGGTGGTGGGTTCCTGGGTCTGGTGTCTGGAGATGGTCATGATGATGACCAGCTGGAAAAAGGCGCACCCGGGTGAAACCGTGCCGCTGGCCATGTACGGCACCACGGCCAATGCCATACTCTGGTTCATTACCAGCCTCGGCGTTGCCTCGGAAGTACTGTTCCAGTTGATTCCCTGGTCCCTGGGTCTCATCGATACCGTCGATGTCGGTCTGGCGAGGACATTGTTTTCCTGGACGCTGCACGCCATTGTGTACTTCTGGCTGTTCCCGGCCTATATCGCCCTGTACACCCTGTTGCCGAGGGCAGCCGGCGGCCGGCTGTTCAGTGACCACATGGGACGCGTGGCGTTTATCATGCTGCTGGTATTTTCCGTACCGATCGGCTTTCATCATCTATATATGGATCCGTTTCAGGCGGCGGGCTGGAAATTCCTGCACATGACCGGCACGTTCATGGTGGCCGTACCCACCCTGATCACCGGGTTCACCATCATTGCCTCGCTGGAGATCGCCGGGCGCCTGCGCGGCGGCAAGGGCCTGTTCGGCTGGATAGGCGCGCTGCCCTGGGGCAATCCCATGGTCCTCGCGGCCATACTGGCGATGCTGATGCTCACCTTCGGCGGTTTCGGCGGCATGATCAATGCCAGTTATTCCATGAACACCATGGTTCACAATACCCAGTGGGTGACCGGCCATTTTCACCTGATTTTTGCCGGTACCACGGTGATCATGTACTTCGCGATTGCCTATTACCTGTGGCCGAAGATGACCGGCCGGCAACTGTACTCGACCGGTCTGGCGCTCAAGCAACTGTGGCTGTGGTTCATTGGCATGCTGATCCTGACGCTGCCCTGGCACCAGCTTGGCCTGGCCGGCCAGCCGCGGCGTATCTCTTCGAC
>JBDNAP010000415.1:0-5308 GCA_039768325.1 Thiogranum sp. | reverse complement strand
TTTCTACTGTTCAGCAAATTACTCATCACTGTCACTCCTTTCGGTTCATGCATGCTGCATTGTGTGTCGTTCGGCTACTCCGCAACGAGGAGCCACACGCCGACGCACACGCTGGCTGATAACCATTCCAGCTACCGGGTCGTAATCAGCCCAGCCCCAGGGTGTTTTCGGACTCACACTTGCCGGTAGAAACCAACCCAGTGTGTCTATATATTGTCAAACTTTATCGCGCCCCCTTTTTTTGTCTGGCAAATTCACGAGGGCAATGGCTGAAGATCAATCACGGTTGAAGCCGGTGTCAAAATGAGTCGTAGTATTAAGAACTATATTATTTATATTCTTATAGAAAGGGTATTCTCTTGGTCGCTATCAGACGCGTATGTTACGGCCTCATGATGCAAACCTCCCGTTTTGTTTCTGGTCGGCGTATCCTCCGGCTGGTACTGTCTAGTGGTGCTTTTGAAAAATGTCAAGTAAATGTACAATACAAAAACTATGTGGGTACGGTGCAAATGAGCCTCACAATCCGGCCAACCGACGGGTGGGAGAAGCCATGATTCGAAAATCTGCGATCGAGTCGAGCTGTTACCGGATCTTCGCCGGAGCGCGAATCAACCCAGTTTCCCGGTTGGTCCGTACGTCCCGGAACACCCGAACGCTGCGGTTGCTGCGTGCGACAAGCGCAGGTAAATACCGAAATCTGTCCAACTGTGCAGTCGGCTTCGACTGCATCGGAACCGGAGTCGGCACTGGCACCAACACTGGGCAATGAGCAGGGGCCTGCGGTGACAATGAGAACATTTGTGGAATTCTGGCGGGGGATGTTCTTTCTGGTCTCCACGCTGACGGTGTCTGTGGTTTTTACCTGGTCGTGGTGAAGTGGCAGCCGCTGTGGACGGAGGGCTTCAAAGATTTCGGGCACATATCCGAGGCTATCATGCACCTGGACGAAACCGCCAAGCCGGTGGCTGAAATGGCGCCATTGATGCTCGGTGAAATGGATGCCATGCGCAACTCGATGCTCAAGATGCAGCAATCCATGGAAACCATTGAGGAGATCAACCCCAATGTCAAGGAAATGACTTACACCATAAACCGCATGACCTGGGTCATGGATCAGCGTATGGGAATGATGAACAGCGGCATGGACCGGGTCGGGGACAAGCTTTCCCTGCCGGGCATGATGATGCCGTTCAATTGGTGACGGCTGGAGACGAGGTGGCTTATAAGCAGCAGTGTGCTACGCGAATAATGCCGAGGCATGTTGTCGGCTGAGTATGCGCGAACACGATGCGTTGTATGTTGCTGTTCAAACGTGGAGTGTTTGGCTTCTGTTTACAAAATGAGTTTGAGATGGCCTTTACCAACAGGCCCGCTGAAGCGGCAAAAAAGATGACGGCAGACACCAGGCCCTGGGCGCTGCGTCCGGCCAGGCCTTCTGATCTTCTCACCGTCAACCGGGTGATCGAAAGTGCCATTCACAGGTGGGAGCTACCCGCACGCGTCAAGCGCCTCTGCGTGCCGTTGTACCGCTACTCTGAGCATGATCATGATTATCTGGATCTGGTGGTTGCCGAAGCAGAGAGTACCGGTATCGTTGGCGTCGCAGCCTGGGAACAGGCTGACACAGACGACGCGCCGGCGGGCCACCGTGCGTTACTCCTGCAAGGGATCTACGTTGCTCCCGATCAGCACCAAAAAGGTGTAGGGAGGCGACTTTTTGGGGCCGCCGAAATGGCTGCATCATTGCGCGGCTTTGACGGAGTACTGGTCAAGGCGCATCCGGGTGCAAGCGATTTTTTCCGCGCACTCGGGCTGCAACGTTTGCCAGTCCAGGACGACCGTCGGGACTATCCCCACCGTTTCTGGAAGTCCGTAAAGGATCATTAAGCCGCCGCACGCGGTGCATCTGCCCGCAAGGATCACTGAGACGCGGGTAAATCGGGTTTTTCGAAAACCATGAAATGCTGCGTCGGCAGGAAATGCCTGGTCTCGACCCAGACCAGGCCAACGGCCTGCATTTCTTCAATAGCCTGTTGCTGGGTCATCTTGTGCAATGGCTTGATGGGTATTCGCGAGTCCTCGCCCCGATACTCGATGAGAAAAACCTTGCCACCCGGGCGAAGAGACCGGACGATGCCGCTCATCATCTCGTAGGGATAAGCAAACTCGTGGTAGGCGTCGACCAGCAAGACCGCATCGACGGCGCGTTCCGGTAAACGCGGGTCATCGACTTGACCCTTTACCGGTATGACGTTTTCCACCGATCGACGCTGCATGCGTTTGCGGATGATAGCCAGCATTTCGGGCTGAATATCCACCGCGTAGACCCGGCCGGCCGGGACCAGCGCCGCCATCCGGAAGGTAAAGTAGCCGGTGCCCGCACCAATGTCGGCAACCACTGCATCGGGTGACAGGTGCATCGCTCGCACCGCCTGGTCGGGCGCCTCTTCCTGGATTCTGGACTTTCTCTCCAGCCACCCCGCACCGCGGTGCCCCATGACTTGTGCGATCTCGCGCCCGAAATAGTACTTGCCGGTACCGCCCGGCGTCGGGATAGTGTGGGTGTAGTTGCCATTTGTCGGGCGCGGTGTCTGGGCAAGGCCGGGGCCGGAGACCAGCACTGCACAGAGTGCCAGGACGATGATTCGATACAAGGTCTGGATCACGATGACTGGAACGCTTTCAATGCCGGGTAACCGACCCGGGCACCTGGGAACTGTCGCCGAGCAAAGACGTGAAGATGTATAAGCGCTGCGCGGGTTCGACCGTTTCCAGCAACACCTGTTTGTCTTGTTCGCTGATGGGTAACACCATGCTCAGACTGTTCATCAACCTCACCGTTGAGAGGGGTTCGAGCACGCTCCAGTCGGTCTGCAGTCCCTTGACGTCGAAGTAGCGTTTCAACATCCGGATCAAGTGATCGTGCTCGCCGTGCAACGGGTCCTCGTGGTTGGGGTAGTCGTCGCTGAAGCGTGACCAGTCCGGCACGATGAGGCGGTAGCCGCGGGTGGTGGGCAGTTCCTCACCGAGATCGTAACGGCACACGCCGCTGAGTACCATCTCGATGCGGCCGTCATTGGTCTCGCGATACTGGGTGATAGGTCCGGCGCAACCCGTGTGACAGAGCACGTGTGAATCCCGGCCATTCAGATCCGGTTGAATCATGCCGATCATGCGATGGGTACTGAGCGCGTCACCAACCATGTTGAGATAGCGTGGTTCGAAGATATTCAAAGGTAATTTACTACCCGGCATGACGATCGCGCCGGCCAGTGGAAAGATCGGCAGCGTCTCGGGTAATTGATTGTATGGGGCAATGAATGGACTGTAACTCATGGTTCACCTCCCGGGTGTCTATTGCCCCCTCCGCATGTTTACGAATTCACGCTGCACCGGTGCTTCGGCAGCGACGACGGCACTGGTCATCCAGCGATCCTTGAATTCACCCTCGACCTGGCGCGAAAGCATCCAGTGGCAGCGAATGTCTTCGCCCTCCCTGTCGGCGATTAAGACCATCTGGTGGGCCCTGAAGGAGATCAAACCAGTATCCGTACCAGTACCGCAAGTACCGCCAGCCATTGGAAACCATTGATAATCACACTCACCAGGTGCAAGCGTCTGAAGCGACGGGCTGCACCGAATTCGCCGGCTAACTCTCTGTCACGCGCCCGGTTGATCAGCGGCATGAGCACTTCTTGCGCAAACGCAAACCCTGCCAGGACAGCTGTCGCCACAATCACTTCCCACGCCGCGCTGCCACCCGCGCCCAGGATCAGTGCAATGAGTGCGATAAGGATAGTTAGCCCCATGCTAAGGTAGTACCAGGGAAAGACTTGCCGAATGAAGGGGCCGGCGATCTTCAGGGGTAACTTACTGAATACCAGCGGGGTTATGACCGCGGAGAAAAACGTCATTCCGCCAAAGGTCAGTGCCAGGGCCAGTGCGGCGATAAGGTAACTGATAGTAGACTGTTCCATGGTCTTCAATGCCTCAATAGGCTGGGGTGATCAGGATTGGCATGCGTCGGACACTATCTTTCAGTGGCGGTTCTGCGGCCGGGCGCGCCCGTGTCCTGGCTTAAAGATCCGACTCTCCGGCACCGCTGATGCGGTTTGCACCATCGAAAGCCGTTGTCCATTTTGACACAAACCTTGTGTTCAGGCGGCGTGCATGTCTGCACGCCGCTGTTACTTACAGGTTTGGCACCACAACGTTGTCGATGACGTGGACAATGCCGTTGGCAGTCTCGATGTCAGCACTGACTACATTGAGTGCGCTAATCGAGAGTGTCTGCCCCTGCACCGTCTTGAACTCGCGCTGCTGCAAGAGATCCGCTGCCGTCAAACGTGCTGGCACAACGTGGTAGCTCAGTACGGCAACGAGCATGTCCTTGTCGGCTAACAGCTCGTCAAGCATACCGTCGGGCAGCTCGGCAAAAGCGGCATCCGTTGGTGCGAACAGGGTGAAGGGGCCCTCTCCGCGCAGCGTGTCGTAAAGATCCGCAGCGACGACCGCTTTTATGAGCGTATTGAAATCCCCGGCTGCCGTTGCTGTTTCAATAATATCCGCTTCATGGGCGCGGGGTGGTGCCGTGCTCGATGAAGTCGCTGTGTCTTGGTTTTGTCTAGTCTCGTCGGCGTCCTCCCTGAACCCCTGTCGATACGCAGGGGGCCGGTAGCTGGGCGCGGGGTAACCGTATCGTTTCATCGGGCCGGCATAGCCCTGCATGTGGTGGGGGTGCATCGGTGTCATATAGCCTTGACCATATGGCTTCTTCATGCAGATGTGGGCATTGGCGGTGCCAGCGATCGCAGTGAGTGCCAAGGCGCAGGTGCTATAGAACACGACTCGCTGGATCCTTTGGGTTAGTTTGGTCATCCTGAGTTCCTCTTGCTGTTGATGAGACACTACAAGCAGATAATAGTGTTGAGGTGTGCCTGAATAGCGGGTATGAATGTCTAATGGCTTTCCGCCTCTGCACAAGCATGGGATACTCTCAACACATGAAAGTTCATCACAACGAAACAGAAAATGTTTTATGAGATGATCGACCGGTTTTATCAACTTGAACGGGTCATTAAGACCGGATGCCGGTATACCGGGCGTGGCAAATGTGTAAGCACTGTTTACCGATGGGCGAGTGACTGGGAAAACACACAGACAACGTGTGGTTCGCCAATTGACGGTTACGTGGAAGATGGGAACTGGACGAACCGGCGGCAACAGGACTGCAAGAAAAGCAGCAGGGTGTTAACGGGAAAGTTTATGGGAGACGGTTGTCCTGCCTGCAAAGCTGTTCTTTTCT
>JBDNAP010000414.1:0-3316 GCA_039768325.1 Thiogranum sp. | reverse complement strand
GCGGGTGGCGGAGAACCTTGCGAGTGTGCAAGTGACGGTGACCCGCGGCGGCGACAGCCTGGGTACCGTCAGTGTCGACTATGCGACGGGTGACCGCACGGCTGTGGCCGGCAGCGACTATGTAGGGACAGCCGGTACACTGACCTTCGCCGAGGGGGTGACGAGTCAGTCGTTCAATGTAACCATCCTGGATGACACCGACTTTGAGGGGGATGAAACCGTTGACCTGACGCTGGGCAATGTCAGTGGCGGCGAACTGGGCATTCCGGCGAGTGCGATACTGACCATCACCGAAGACGATCCCGATCCGCAAGACAGCAATGGGGATGGTATTTCGGATGCAGAGGCGATCGCCCTGGGCCTGGATCCAAACGCCCCCGATGGCGATACAGACGGTGACGGTATCGCTGATGTCATCGAGCTTGGCGGGGACATGACTGATCCGCTGGATAGCGACGTCGATGGCGTGGTCGATGCCCTCGATCCGGGTATCGCCACGGCTGTGCCTGTGGACGGTGGCGTGTCGGTAACCATTACAACGACCGCCGGTGAGACGCTGACTCAAGTCGGTTCCGCAGCAGCCATTGACGGACCGCAAGGGATCAACTTTCCGTTCGGTACGGTAAGCTACACTACCAGCTCGCCGCTTGGCGGCGATGTGACGGTGCGGATGCGATTCACCGCCGATCTGCCCGCCAATCTGCTCCTGTTCAAGGTTGACAACGCCGGTGGCTTTATTGAGCTGGCAAACACAGGCTGGACACAGGTCGATAGCCGGACTATTGACATTACATTGACAGACGGTGATCCCCTCACCGACCTCGATGGTGTGGCCAACGGGTCGATCGATGATCCGGTCGCTGTCGGTAGTGAGGCTGCGCCTGTTGTTGCGACCGACAGTAGTGGAGGCGGCGGAGGTGGTTGTACCTTAACGCCGGCCGCGGACAAAGATCTTACCTTGCCACTGTTCCTTCTGGCATCGCTTGGCTACCTGTATCGAAGACGTCGCCACCGTCGCAGCCAGAGCGTATGACAAAGCCCGCCGGAAGCGCCTCGGACATTCCTGCACGGATTCTGAAAAGCGGCTGAAAAAAGCTCTTTTCACCCACGCTGATACCGCTACGTAAGTGGCCGTAGTGTCCTTTGGTTTGGTGCTTCCGGGCTGGAAGTCTTTTCCCACCGCTGACTGTCGCTTCGCTTCTCATCAGTTTGGCCGGAACCGGCCTTTGCCTTGCCTGCGCATGACAAAAATGTCATGACTGGATGGCAGGCAATCCTGTCATAACTGGCAGGCATCATCGTGGGGCTCTTATTTATCTCTAAGTAATACAGATAGTTAGCGATACCGTGGGATTGGTAAGTTAATTGCATCAGTAGTAACCGAATCAGTAGTTTTGCGATAAAAACATAAGGCGGCACAAATGAAGGCGACAAAACAAACCGCCCGGTAGTGCACAGTTTGGGGAATGAAAGACTCTTCAATGTGAGGAGCGCTCCGGCGAGTATTAACGAGCGCATAAATATTTACGCTGGTTCCCGGCACCCGGCGAACGGAGGAGAAATAAAATGAGAGTAAACCCATCGACAATGCCAATTGGAAGGCGTTCATGTAACTCTTGGAGCACGTTCACGATACCAACCATTGGCATGTTGATGTTTGTCGCAACGACGTTACTGCTTTTTCCTGCCAGCGGGGCGTACGCGGTAGACACAGATGGCGATGGCATCGATGACGAATTGGACAATTGCATCAACGATCCCAACGGTCCGCTGATCCCGGACTTGGGTGGCAACATCCAGCTCGATACCGATGGCGATGGCTTCGGCAATATCTGTGACCCGGACTTCAACGGCAACGGTGCTGTCGATCCAGGCGACTTTTCGCTGATAAAATCGCTGCTTGGTTCACCAACATCGCCGAATCAGGACCTGAACGGCAACGGTGCGGTGGATCCCGCCGATTTCTCAATCACCAAGTCGTTCCTTGGCCAGCCGCCGGGGCCCTCCTGTATCACCACGACCGGTTGCGTTCAGGCGCAAAATCCCACCGCCCGTGGCGACTCCTACGCGACACCCCAGGGTGATCCGCTGAGCGTGCCCGCTACCCGTCTGTCGGGTGTGCTGTATAACGACTTCGACCCGCAAAACGATCCTTTGACCGCGGTGAATCTCAATACCACCGGAACCCTGGGCAGTGTGACGCTCGGTGCAGATGGTTCGTTCACCTACACACCGCCTGCAGTCATAGCGCCGACCGGGCCACAGACCATTGACGACACCTTCACCTACCAGGCCTCGGACGGTACCAATCTTTCCGACGTGGCCACTGTCAACGTCCGTGTCGTACCCAAGCAGACCGATTTCAAATTCATGATGAACTACGAGCTGGGCATGCATTGCACCGGCTTCGAGTTCGCCTACTGCTGCGTGTTGCCGGTGTACAATTCCATCGTCGCCCAGGTGGTCAAGCCTGAGCCCGCAGCCGGTGCTATTCAGAGTGCCGACGACATGGCGAAGTTGCTGGAGGCCGATCCCAATCTTGGTCGCAACCTGGATGTACTGGGCCGCGAAACCGTGTTGCGTGACCCGACGCTGGTGGGCGCCGGCAGCGGCACCTTCCCGAAATACGTGGTGAAGTACTGGCACGAGGCCCAGTCGCGTAACGACGGCCAGGGCAAACCGCAGGTGGGTAACCCTGCGCTGCAGGCTACATTACCGGGCTACCTTGATTCCCGGACACTCATCAGCGACGTGGAGGGTAACAGTCTGCTGTCCTGGAATACCCGTGCCGATGCCGTCGCTCGGAATGTCGATGGCAGTCTGTTGCTCGGCGGATCCGAGTGTACCAATCCCGCGGATGCGACAACGCCACCGTTTACGACCTGCGCGGCCATCAACGTCATGCAGGGCGATGGCAACTACAATACGCTCGGTGGGAGATTCAATGTGCCGGTCGACAATTACCAGAATGCCATCTGGAACCACCTCTATATTTACGCCGACACCGAGGGCACGCGTCTGTGCGTCGATGATCCGGCCAACACACATTGCACAAGTAATGCAGATTGCGTGGGTATTGGTCCTGAAATTTGTGGAGACAGTACCGAGGCGAACAAGGTGCGCCTGGGTCTGGATGTCGACTACCCGACCAACTTCGGCCCCGGCGGACACCCGATGGGGCCGGTCTCGGGCGGCACCTACGATAACAATGCGGCAGTATTGACCTTCTCCGAAGATACCGGCACGGTGGTCTA
Source organism: Thiogranum sp. (assembly GCA_039768325.1). Classification (GTDB taxonomy): domain Bacteria; phylum Pseudomonadota; class Gammaproteobacteria; order DSM-19610; family DSM-19610; genus Thiogranum. Next base: position 62 of record JBDNAP010000414.1, on the reverse strand, counting down.
CACTCAGATGAAGCTGGTGGAGAACCTGCCCATCACCCTGACTTCACCGCGGATGTGGGAGG
>JBDNAP010000413.1:0-3456 GCA_039768325.1 Thiogranum sp. | reverse complement strand
TGACTTTTCCCCTAACGAAATGTTCTTCCCGCTGTCGCATATGGTCGCGGAACCGGACAAGACACTGGATTGTCGCGACTGCCATGGCGCGCGCGGGAGCATACACTGGAGGGCACTCGGTTACGATGGCCACCCGTTGCTGCACCAGATCGGGTATCATGAACCGGTCTATCTGCTCGACGCGAACGACGAACCGGTGACCGAATCAGGCGCCCCGCTGTCGGTAGCCAATACCTGCGGCATGTGTCATGAACTCGAGGAGCCGGACTTCGTGGCCACCCACGGCTACCACGCCAGCGTACAGGATGCCTTGTTGTCGCCGGAACGCCGCCGGCTCATGCTACATGGTCCGAGGATTCCGACAGACGACGACAGCCAGATGAACTGCTTCCTGTGTCACATCCGGGACCCCGATCACAGCGCCAGACTGGCGGCCATCGAAAGCGGTGCCCCCGACTGGTCGGTCACCGCGACGCTGCTCGCGACCGGCCTGGTCGAACGCAGCGCGGATGGCTATCAATGGAACGTGGACCGGATCGGTGAGGATGGCGAGGCCCTGGTGGAACTGCATACGGCCGGCGAGGCCAATTGCGGCGCCTGCCATGGCAAGGTCCATGATGGTTCAACCCCATTGCTGGTGAAACTGGGCGATGGCCTGGAGTGGACCACGGAGAAGACCGGACAGGTCTTTTCACCCCAGCAGATTAATCTGTCAGCGATGAATCTGGCCAACAAAGATGCACTTGACATGGTCTGGGATGTCCACAGTCAACGCCTGGTCTCCTGCGGTGACTGCCATTACTCGACGGGCCGACCGCAACGGCTGGCGGGGGAAGCGACACCCGCTGACGTGGTGCCGTCCGAGGGTGTCAGGCGCCGCTGCCAAAGCTGTCACAGCCTGACATACACCCATGTCTGGCTGCCGGTGCGGGAACGTCACTTCAAGGCGGTCGCCTGCGAAGCCTGCCACATACCGAAACTGGAGATGGCCGCACAGCAGTCAATTGATCAAACCGTCATCCTGCCGGACGGCTCGTCACCGATAAACTACCGCGGTGTCGACGGTGATGTGCGCGATGCCAGCAGCGCCTACATACGGGGTTATCGTCCCCTGCTGCGGGTCGGCAAGACGGCCGAAGGTGAGAACAAGGTGCTGCCCTATAACCTGGTGGCTTCCTGGTTCTGGACAGACGGTGACAGCGAAACCCCGATCCCCGAGTCGCAATTGCGCCAGGCCTGGCTGGACGGTGACGGCTATGCCGCGGAAGTTGTCGAGGCCTTCGATAGCAATCATGATGGCGAACTGGCCCCCGATGAGCTGCGACTGGACAGCCAGCCGAAGGCGGTCCTGATCAAGGAACGCCTGCGTGATGCCGGCGTCAGAAACCCGCGGGTGCACGGGCATGCTCGCGCTTATCATATTCATCACAACGTGCGTCACGGTAACTACGTTAATCGCGAGTGCACGGTGTGTCATCCGGAAAGCCAGGACGACCTGCCACCTTTTGATATGGCACCCTACCTGCCGAACATGGTAAAGCCGATCCTCCATCAGGACAGCACGGCGATTGCCCTCGACGGCAAGTGGCGGACGACCAGCGATGGCCGCCTGCAGTTCGCACCGGCCAGCGGTGTGGCCGAGTCCTGGCAGACGATCGAGAACACCATACGGAGCGAACCATGAGTGACAATAAAGACGAACCTCAATACTGGAACCCCTACGTGGGCGGTGTACTGCTCGGGATTCTGCTTTTCCTGTCCTTCTTCATCGGCGGTCACGGCCTCGGCGCTTCCGGCGGTGTCAACCGCATCGCGGTCTCCATCGAAGACCTGATTGTGCCAGAACACGTCGACAAGACGCCCTATATTGCCAAGATGGCCGGTGGCGACCGCGATCCCCTGAATCACTGGCTTGTCTGGGAGGTGGCCGGCATCATGCTGGGCGGCTTTGTCTCCGGCATGCTGCGCGGGCGGGTGAAACTGCAGACCTACCGTGGCCCGCAGATCTCACCGCGCACGCGCTGGGCCTTCGCCCTGGCTGGCGGATTTCTGATGGGCTATGGGGCACGCATGGCGCGCGGCTGCACGTCCGGCCAGGCCCTCAGCGGCGGCGCAGTCATGTCAGTCGGTAGCTGGGCCTTCATGTTTGCCGTATTCGCCGGCGGCTACGGACTGGCGTGGTTCGTGCGGCGTTTGTGGCAAGCGGAGGCATAAGACATGGCACCCTATGACCTGGTCGCATCCTTCGGCGTCACCGGCTCCTACCTGGTCTACCTGGCTATCGGCTTCGCCTTTGGCTTTATCCTGGAATCCAGCGGCTTCGGCGATTCACGCCGGCTTGCGGGTCAGTTCTATTTCAGCGAACTGGCCGTCGTCAAGGTGATGTTTACCGCAATTGTGGTTGCCATGATCCTTGTTTTCTGGTCCACAGCCCTGGGATTGCTCGACTACAACGAAATCTGGGTCCCGCCGACCTATCTGTGGCCGGGTATCGCGGGCGGAGTGATCATGGGTATTGGCTTCATCCTGGGTGGCTATTGCCCCGGCACGTCGCTGGTGAGCGTCGTCACCCTGAAGATCGACGGTATGTTCTTTCTGCTGGGCATTATAGCCGGCGTGATCTTCTTTGGAGAGACGGTCAGCTTCATCAACACCTTCTGGAACTCGGGCTATCTGGGCTTCTTTACGCTGCCCGAACTGCTGCACGTGGAGACCGGGGTGGTCGTCGTACTGGTGGTCTGCCTGGCCCTGGCGATGTTCCTTGGCTTCGGCTGGCTGCGCAGCGCGATCTATGGAAAAGCGGAATGAAGCGGCTACCCGATCTCAGAGTCCCGGGGGTCCTGATCCTTCTGCTTGCCGCGGGCGGGCTTGCCTGGCATGGCCAGCCGAGCCTTGAGCGGAAATGGGAATTCATGGCCCCGCAGCTCGAATCCCGACTGCAGGAACGGGAGGTCTACATCGATCCGGCAGAACTGCTGGACCTGATTAATGACGATTATATTCACCTCGTCATATACGATGTGCGCCGTGAACCGTACTGGAATGAGTTCCGCCTGGTGGACTCCGAGCGCATGCCGCTCGACAGGATATCAGGTGAACGTGACCGGCTGCGGGCCATGCCCGACAATACCGTGATCGTGGTCGTCAGTAACGACGAGATGCTGGCCACCGAAGGCTGGAAGCGCTTGATGGTGATCGCCAAGCCGAATGCCTACATTCTGGAGGGCGGACTCAACCATTGGCTTAATATTTACGGCGTAGCGGATGAGGAGGTGGGTGACCACGGTAAGGCCAGTCTGGGTAAGCCGGACGGTACGCTGCGCCACAGGTTCAAGCTCGCCCTGGGTGACCGGCATGCGGCCTCACAACCGGATGAACACCTCACACCCGACAGGGAGTACAGCTCGAAAGTCAGGCTACTGAAGAAGATTGCCAAGGCCGGGGGCTGCGATTGAC
>JBDNAP010000412.1:0-3281 GCA_039768325.1 Thiogranum sp. | reverse complement strand
CGGTGTGACTGCGGTCGTGGTGGAACATGGGCCAGGGCAGAGCGCGCTGGACGCCGGGGTGCCGCGCAGCTCCAGCTTGACCGCGTAAACGTTACCCTCACCAGAACCCACATAGACCATACCATCGGCGCCGATAGCCGGCGACGATATCACCTTCCCTTCGGTGAGGTACTCCCACAGCCTGGCGCCGGACGCATCGATAGCGTAGACCCTTTGATCGGATGATCCGACGTAGACGCGTCCGTCGGGGCCGAGGGCAGGGGAGGAGTGCACGGCATCGCCTGCACCACCGTCTGCTCATCGAGCGAACGGTCACTTATCCTGCCATCATCGCACCGGTCGCGATCGGAGCAATATACAGGGATCGGTACTATAGATCCTCTGGAGACGACCCTTGCGTCCTGGTTGTCAGCCACGCCAGGGAAGCGGGTTGGTTTAAGGGTTTACCGCGCCGTGGCAAGGCGTTCTGGCGCCAGCCGACTGGGCTGCGTGAGAAGGCATACCAGAACACCGCAATCCGTCATCAAGATTGCGCTGATCTCACCGATATACGGAGTGAAAGCAACTAAGGAATCGCTGATCAGTTCCCGTACCGCCATACCGGCGCATCCCGGACAAAAGCGCGCAGCGCGTTGTACGCCCAAGCGGCGGCCCGCAGGGTGGGCGCAGCGAATCATCGAGGAAAATCATACCTCTGGGTGCCGGAACGAGTCCGGTATGAGGGGTTAATCAGAGCTTCACTAACACCGGCGCAATTGTGCCCAGGGGGTAATTAATGGTTATTAAGCGAGGGGCAATTGTTGCCCTGCTGGCGTCATTCGTCTTTTTCACGGGGTGTGCCGTCAAGTATCAGGCCAAGCCGATGGAAACGCCTAAATTCCTGAAGAACGCTTTTTCGGACTATGAAGCAGAGGCGTTCGGTAGCGGCAAAACCTATGCGATCGTATCGATTATTGCCGATCCCACCATTCGCAAAACTCAGGGCGACTCCAGTCTGTCGGGCGTGATCAAAGCGGCCTCGAAAAAGTCCGGCTACTGGCAAGACTCGGATCGCATTTTCAAGGAAACAACGCCCCTGATCCTGCAGGAGTTCCAGAGGGCAAGCAGTTTCGACCTGATGCCGAGCCAGGCAATCGTCCAGGACCCGTTGTATCAGAGTTTTCCGGAAGACACGGCCAAGATCCATTTTATAACCGCTCTAGTTGCTGAAAATTACAAATATTTCGACGGTGAGCAGAAACTGGCGGATCTTGCCAATATGCTGGGGGTCGATGGTGTAATCGTTGTCACCGTACGCTACGGCTTTGCGCCAACGGGTGCCAACTATAACGGTCTGCTGTCAGTAGGGTCGCAACTTGCCGTCACAAACATTGCAGCCCACGCGGTTGATCTCAACGGCAAAACGGTTTGGAAAGCATCTGCCAATGCGGTTTCGGACAAACTGCCTGATCAGTCGTCGGTCGGTGAATCAGTGAATTTCGAGAAACTGCACCCCTATCTGGTACGCACAACCCAGGATGCAACGAAGAAACTGTTGACCGAGCTTCAGCAGAAGGTCAGCGTCGCCGCCAACTAGGATCTATTGATAGCCGGTGGCAAACGGTATGGAACGTTTGCCACCGGCTTTTCCTTTCACCAGGCAGGCTCTTTCCCCGGGCGGCCACCTGTCTATCCTTGCGGAATCGCCATATTCCCGGCGTTCCGGTTCGTAATCCGCCCCAGCCTGGTGGGTTCTGGATACCACATTCCCTGTCGGCCATGCCGATACCGCGTACGCAGGCGACAAAGCGTCGGATGCGGGGGCTTCAAGGTGCGCAGTCGGTCTGTTTCGCTTGTTGCACCCCGCTCAGGCTGCAGAGTTGCACGCGCCGGTCGTGCCGCCGGACGACACGCTTGACTAATACAGGCTTCTGGCTAATCTTGGATATGGGTGGCAAGGGACTTTATTCGACCTGAGTAAGGGTGGACAAGACGAGGATTGCATCATGCAGTGGCTGGTTCCGTTGGCAATGGGTACATGGGCTGTCCTGACCTGGGCGCACAGTCGGGAGCAGGAACGTGAGAAGGAACGCGAGCGTATAACGGCACTGTACGTCAACCCGTTCCTGTCGGCCTGTGAGGACTTGCAGAGCCGGATCTACAAGATTCTGGAACTCGGTGGGCTTGATGTTCTCAGGGAGCGTTATCCCGATGCCAGCTATGCCGAGGAGACCCTTTACCTCATCGTGCGTTACTTTGGCTGGTCGGCTGCCGTGAACCGCTATGGCCCCTATACCAAGGATCCCCTGGTGATAGAACACGCCATCGCTGTGCGCAAGGCATTTGCCACCTCAACCACCGGACATCCCGTTGGCCCGTTTAATTTCTTCCTGCCCGAGCAGAAGGCACTGGGCAAGACAATCATGCATACCATGGAGGGTGAGTACGGGCACGAACTGGATACAATCTCCTACTACGATTTCAAGGAATGTCTTGGAAAAGCCCCCCTCAAGGAAAGTCAATCGGTGCAACAGAGCCTCGAGTCGCTGCGCAAGGCCAGAGATGCCGGTGATATACGCGGCCGTGAACGGCTGGTGGAAGCACAGAACCACATTGTCGATCTGCTCGATTACATCGAAGAGCGGGAGGGGTTCACCCTGTTCCAGGGTAAGCGCAAGAAGTGCAAACGCTTGAGGCATATCGAACATCAGGCACCTGCGACATTACGCCGACGCAAGGCTTGAAACGCCAGGACAGACTGGTATACAGCTGTACTACTTCAACGGCGGTATTCGTTAATTGCACGGGTCGATGGTCAGAATCGTACATATCATGCGGGGACGCCTGCGTCTGCGACTGGATGCCGTAAAGAGTCGACCCGGCTTAGCGGCACGGCTCCATGCGCATCTTATCGCCGTCTCGGGAATCCACCGTGTGGAGATTACACCCCGTACCGGTAGTGTGTTACTCACCTATGATCCACGCGCGCTTGGATCAGCGGGTTTTCTCGATGATCTTTGTACCGCCATGGGAATGCTGTTTCCCGCCTATTTTGCGCCGGGGCGTGTCCGCATCAGGGTCGATCTGTTCAAGGGGCGGCCCCGGCTCGCGCAACGGATACAGCAGCAACTGGCACCGGTAGAGGGGATTCACCGGCTGGAGATTGATCCGTCCGATGGTGCCTGCCTTCTCGTCTACGATTCGCGCACGGTAACCTCACCCGAATTCATCGAACTTGTGACGCCGTCTCTGGCGTCACTTTTGCCCCTCCTGGATGTGGAAAAGATCCTTTCCCGGACCGG
>JBDNAP010000411.1:0-4262 GCA_039768325.1 Thiogranum sp. | reverse complement strand
TTAAGCAAAGAAGACGACGCCCCGGACACGGTATTCAAAGGAATTCAAGGATGAGGCGCTGGCGCTGGCGGAGAGGCTTGGGGTGCCGGCGGCAGCCAAGGAGCTGGGCCTGCACGAATCGCAGCTTTATGGATGGCGGGCAAGATCACTTTCAGTTCCGGGCTCGTTCTGCTGACAACCGTATAAGGAGCGAGGCATGGGCTATCGGTATTTTCTCTTTATGCTGCCCGTTGGCTTCGGTATTCCGATACGATGTCCGGGAGTGAGTCTTCAAAACGATAACTTGGGTGGAAGCCAAGCTCTGTTTTCGCGAATCTCGAGCGGTAACAGGCTGAATCGAGCAGGCGCGAGCACACAGCGCTATTGTAAAACATCGGCTGTCTCAGCAGTGCCCCGGTACCATCGCCAATCCACCCGAGGGTCCGCAGTAGCCAGACCGGCATAGACCAGAGGGGTATAGACTTCCCGAGCGACTCACGCATTGCGTTGTAAATGCGCCGGGTTGAATAGTTTTGCTCATCCGTAATGATGAAGGTCCTACCGTCGGCTGATTCTTTTTCAACTGCCTGCAGGATTGCGCAGACCAGATCCCGTACATCCACCATGGAGCGATTATTGCCGGTTTCCGGGACCGGCGGGAAAATCCCCCTGTCGATCCAGCGCAGCAGGTTGGCCAGGTTTCCCTTGCAGCCCGGCCCGTAAACCAGCGTCGGCCGCAGAACGCTGACATGCATACCGGTGCGTCGGCCGGCATCCAGGACCAGGTCCTCTGCTTTGCGCCGGGACACGCCGTACTCATCATCCGGCTGCCCCTGTACTGTCTCATCGACACATTCCTTACCCGGATCCGCCATGGCCTTGACGCTACTGATGAATACAAATCTTTGCACGCTGCTCTTTTCCGCTTCAGCGAGCAGATGACCTGTGCCTTCCAGTGTCGTTTGCCGGTGCAGATCAGCATCAACCGTCCTGACATGAGCATGGCCCGCCGCGTGGATGATCGTATCGACTCCCTTTGCTACGCCCTCCAGTGTCTCCGGCTTCCTCAGGTCCCCATGGAATACTTCAACTCCAGGATGGTGCCAGTCACGCTCTGTCTGGCGTGATAAGCCACGGACATAGATGCCTGTGGATCGCAGCGTTTCAAGAAGATGTCTGCCGATGAAGCCGGTACAGCCGGTAATGAGACATCTCTTCACCACCATTTCCAGCCATACTGATTGAAGAACGTTATCGCGGAACGCATGAAAAGCAGAATATGCTTCAGTCCTTTTTTTGTCGTGTCGCCTCCGTAATGCAGGATTCGCACGTCTGGCACGTAGGCAATATCACCGTATTGGTGTGTACGCATGCTCAGGTCGTAATCTTCAAAATACAGGAAATATTTGTCCGAGAATCCCCCAAGTTTCTTGAGCAGGGGTGTTCTGAATAACATGAAGCAACCGCTGGCAAGTGGAAGACCGTAGTGTATCTTTTCCGGGTCCAGATCGCGCATTTCATAGTGCGCTATTTTTTTCGGGAACAGCTTTCTCGCTAATCGTGGGGCGAACCCCCTGAGCAGGAGAGTCATCAGGTCCGGATACCGCTTATTGAGGTAGTCCTTGTCTCCCTGCTCGTTGCGCCCATTCGGTGTCAGCAGTGCTACATCCTCATGTTGTTGCATGAACTCGACGGCGTTTTGTAGCGAATCTTCTTCCAGCAGGACATCCGGATTGAGCACCAGATGATAATCCGTGGTGGACATTTTCAGGGCGAGATTCTGTGCCATGCCGTAACCAAGATTCCGGGGTGAAGCAAGCAGGCGTGTTGCAATCGGGGAATGATTCTCGACAAGTTTCAACATCTGCTCGAGTTCGGTGTAGACGGCCCGGCTGGTACTGTTGTCGACAATGGTCAAACAGACGTCGGACAAGCCTCCCGCCTTTCTGAAATCATTGATGCAATGATTAAGTGTTTCTATAGATCGAGAGAGTTTCCTGAAATCCGGTCGATAGGTAACAATGGCAATGGAAAGTGTTGTCAAATCAATTCATCAAAATAGCCGCGTAACGAAATTATCTCATTTTCAGTGAGTTAGTTGATACTAAAATTTTGAAGATAAGCTGGATTAATGCCTGAATAGGAAAAGGCAATAGTCGATTCGCGGAGTGGCAGTCGCTAGTCTTCACACGGTGTGTGCTGCAACCCCGAAATCAGAGAATATATCATTATAACAGAAGGATAGGAGAAGGCATTACTCATTAACGGGCATTGTCCTGGTACCTGTCTGTTCCTACCGTCAACAGCTCTCAGGCTATTCAGGGAGCGGGTATATACCTTGCTGCAATGTCTGGCGTGCCGGCCGAGCAGCCAACGCGGTCCCTTGACCACCTTGCTATCGACGCTCCTGATCTCACAAGTCGATGACCTCGGAGCCCTTTCCGAGGCCTGCCCACAGGACAGCGGTGCGATCCGGCCGCGCTGCCCACATTCCGGACAGCGGCGGTGGTTTGGCAGGGTTTGACCGACAGTGACAACTCCGTATTGCGGTTTCTGAACCGGAACCGGGTGATTTTCCGATCTTCCAGGCGTAGTATTTTGCTCAGTAACTTCAGGTTGCTCACGGGCTTCACCTTCTTTCTGTCGACGTAATCTACAGAGAGAATGAGGCCCGTGTTTATGTTTGAGTTCAAGTCATTACATCAATGTGAAATGATTGGAAAATTCGTTGGGAAATCCGGATAGATCCATAAAATCGTATGCAGATGCGAATAGTGAGATTGTGCGGGACCATCCTGATAGATCAGAGGGTGTACTGTTTCATGACCCGTTACCCGATTTTTATGAACCATGGAAAAAAACACTCGAGGCTGTCAGAGGAAGTGATTGTAGAAATTTCCGGTTTCATTGCTGAGAGAAATCCTGAACTGATAAGCTATTTTCGCGTGAGCATAAGAGGCGAATTGGACTCGAACGATAAGGTGGTAGCCGATGCGGCAAGAATGCTGTCCCCGTGTTGCAGCATACACGCAGTGCCAATGGCTCGTTACGAGGTATGAGGCCACCACAGGAATCCCGCGTTGTCGCCGTAACAGTTACCTTTAATCCGGATTTGCGGGCGCTCGAAGCCCTGCTTCGGGCCTTATCCCCGCAGGCCAATGAAATAATAATCATCGATAACGGATCCTTAAACAATTCTGCCATATTAGCAACTGTCGCCAGGGTCGGTAACTGCCGATGTTTTGGGCTCGGAAGCAACACAGGTATAGCAAACGCAATTAACCGGGGGATCGCCGAAGCGCGCAAGCTGGATGCTTCGCACATTGCGTTATTCGATCAGGATAGCCTTCCAGAGCCGGGCATGATAGTAAAACTGTATGCCGCCACGACTGAGCTGTCACAACGGGGTGTAAAGGTAGCCGGAGTGGGCGCTCGATTTCTGGATGATCGTTTGGGGAATCCTCCTCCTTTTATCCGAGTCAGGAATCTGCGCTTGTATCGTCACATCTGTCAGCGGGGTCGCATTGTTCCCGTAGACTACCTGATCAGCTCTGGTTGTCTGATTTCTGAGCGTACACTCAGTGCAGTTGGTGTGATGAACGCCGATTTGTTTATCGACTATGTCGACATTGAATGGGGGATGCGTGCAAAAGGAGAAGGGTACCAGTCGTTTGGTGTGTGTGATGCGTATATGAAGCATGCGTTGGGCTCTGAACCGCTGGTATTGCTTGGCTGCAGGTTTCCCGTCCGCAGTCCACTGCGTCATTATTACATGTTTCGCAACGCCGTCTGGCTATATCGTCAATCGTGGGTGCCCTTGATGTGGAAACTGGTGGATGGGTATCGGCTCATAGCGCGGTATGCTGTCTATTCGCTGTTTGCAAAGCCGAGAGCGCAACACCTGAAAATGATGTCTAAGGGATTGTGGAATGGATATAGAGGGAAATTGGGGAAATATGACTGATCGGGGTAGCTGAATATTCCGCGCTGTTTTTGTGCAAGGTGCATGGTGAACAAGATTGACGTTCCGCTGCACCGATACCCTTATCAGCGAGAAATCATTGCATTGACAGGCTGCTACAATATTTAGCTATGAATAATGCTCTGATCATCTTGTCTGTATTCCTGCTTTCAGCGGGATTGACATGGTACCTGTCCCATCCGGCTTCCAAGTTAAGAATTCTGGACGAGCCTAATGCGCGTTCTCTACACAAGATTCCGGTGCCCCGTACCGGCGGCCTCGCGATCATCGTTGGTGTTCTTTTCGGTTCAATTCCGCTTGC
>JBDNAP010000410.1:0-4700 GCA_039768325.1 Thiogranum sp. | reverse complement strand
CGTGCCCGGAAATTAAATTCGTCCCTTTTTAGAGCGTTCAGCGTTGATTCAGGGAATATTTTCTATGCTGACTGTTGATCAGAGGAGGAAAGTCAACGGACGCCGTTCCATTCAATCATAACCAGACAAAAAAAGGGGAAGCATAGTGAGACGCATAATCGCTGCCATACCGGTCGGAATGACTGTATTGACCTCCTGCAGCACCGTCCCCTCGGGCCCTGTTGTTCCGGGCTATGTTGATACTGCAGAAGTCATCCAGGCGGAACCGCTGTACAGAGCGGTGCAAGTCGCACAGCCTGTCAATGAATGCTGGATCGAAAGGGTGACTTACGCTAAGCCGGTACACAACGCATACGCCGGACCTGTTGCCGGGGGCATCATTGGCGGTGTGCTCGGCAACCGTCTTGCCAGGGGGCGGGGGAGAACAGCAATGACGGTAGCCGGCACCATGCTCGGGGCCTCCGTTGGGCAGCACCTCAGTGCGGCATCCTACCGACCACCCGCGACTGCCAATGTCAGGCGTTGTGCGACTGTAAATCGTTACGAGCAACGCCAACAACTTACCGGCTATCGTGTAGACTACCGCTATGATGGACAGACCTTTTCCACGCGCACCCGTGGACATCCTGGCAGATTCATCCGTGTGCGTGTTAATGTGGATCCTGTAAACGGTAGCTGATACGGTGTATGCACCAGTATGATGAAAGACAGGCGGCTGATTATCTGTGTTTGGATTGTTCTGCTGGCAGCGTGTCCGCTGGTGGCTGCCGCTTTCGACTACAGGGATCTCACCAACCAGTTCGCGCATCCGGCACAGTCCGAAAAAAAACCGGGAATCAGCCTGGACGAGGCGGTATCGCGTGCACGCCGGCAGTCGGATGACAAGGTTCTCTCTGCGGAAACCGTCCGCGTCGATGGCCGGCGTGTTCACCGCATCAAGGTCCTGACCGGTCGAGGGCGCGTCAAACATGTGCAGATCGATGCCGATACCGGTCGACCCGCTGCGCGCAGGCGCTGACTGTGCATATCCTGGTCGTCGAAGACGAGTTACGCCTGCGGGAACACTTGCGGGATCGCCTGCGCAAAAACGGCTACGTGGTCGAGGTCGCTGCGGACGGTGAAGAGGGCCTGTACTACGGTCAGGAATTTCCCCTCGACCTGGCGGTGATCGATATCGGCTTGCCGAAAATATCGGGCATCGAGTTGATTCGCCGATTTCGCTCGAACGGCAAGCATTTCCCTATCCTGATTCTCACCGCCAGGCGTAACTGGCAGGACAAGGTGGAGGGGCTGGAAACCGGGGCCGATGACTACCTGGTCAAGCCGTTTCGCTTTGAAGAACTCCAGGCGCGTTTGAATGCCCTGTTGCGTCGCGCCTCCGGCTGGTCAAAACCGGTCATTGATTGCGGGCCGGTTTCACTGGATACCGGTAAACAGACCATCACGGTTGCGGGCAACCCTGTGGAACTGACCGCCTTTGAATACCGGGTACTCGAGTACCTGATGCTGCACGCCGGTCAGGTGGTGTCCAAGGCCGAGTTGACCGACAACATTTATGATCAGGATTACGACCGCAACAGTAACGTACTGGAAGTCTTCATCGGGCGCCTGAGGCGTAAACTGGATCCGGACAACCGCATCAATCCCATTGAAACCCTGCGCGGCCGCGGCTATCGATTCAGACGGGGGGAGTGTTGACGTTCTGATGCGCTCGCTGCACGGTCGATTGCTCCTGGCCGCGACATTGGTACTTGCCGGTTTCATCGGTGCAACAGGACTGGCACTCGACAAGGCCTTCCGTGTCAGCGCCAGGGCATCCATGCAGGACCGCCTGCAGTCGTATATCTATGCGCTGCTGGCGGCCGCCGATGAAGATGACGGTGGGCGGATGATTCCTCCGCAGGAAATTCCGGAACCGCGTTTCTCGAAACCGGATTCAGGACTCTACGCTACCATCGCCGGACGGGACGGCAGACCGCTCTGGCATTCCCGCTCCCTGGCCGGACGGAGCGTCAACATTGTGCAACAGCAGACCCCGGGACAGCGCGAATTTCGCCGGCTCACCCAGGCCGGCATGGACCTGTACGCCATCTCCTTCGGCGTCGCCTGGGAAGACTATGCCAAAGCCGAGGAGCTGTACACGTTCACGGTGGCAGAGGACGCATCGGCATTCGAGGAACAGCTTGACAGTTTTCGTGCCTCCCTGTGGGGCTGGCTCGGCGCCATGGCGGTGGTTCTGCTGCTGGCCCAGGGGCTCATTCTGCGCTGGGGGCTGCGGCCACTGCGCAGTGTCGAATCAGACCTGCGGCGGATAGAGCAGGGCACAGCGGAACACCTCGACGGCACCTATCCCAAAGAACTCACAGGGCTGACGTCCAGTCTCAATTCACTGATCGAGCACGGCAAGCTGGTACAAACCCGCTATCGCAACAGCCTGGATGATCTGGCCCACAGCCTGAAAACACCGCTGGCCATCATGCAGTCCTTCTGTGAAGGAAAATCCGCAGAGGCCGGTCAGGAGCGCACCCTGGTCAGGGAACAGGTGGAACGCATGGACGGGATCATCGATCACCAGCTGCAGCGCGCAGCGGTTTCAGGCCGGGCCACTCTGGCCCGTTCGGTACCGCTGCAACAGGTGCTCGAGCGCCTGCTTCGTTCCCTGCAGAAGGTGTACCGTGAAAAACAGGTGGACATCAGTCTGGAGCTGGATCCGGGAGCGAGCTTTTACGGCGACGAAGCGGACCTGACCGAGGCGCTCGGCAATCTGCTGGAAAATGCTTACAAGTACTGTGCGGGGCGGATAAGAGTGTGCGTCCGCTACGAAAAGAAAGCGGCTTCCGGTCAGGGGCTTGAGATCAGTATCGAGGATGACGGTCAGGGCATCGACCCGGCGATGATCGACACCGTGCTGCAACGAGGCAAGCGCATGGACGAAACGGTTCCCGGTCACGGTATCGGCCTGAGCATGGCCCAGGAAATCATTTCCGTATACGGTGGCGAGCTGACCATCGCTTCAAGCAGCCTGGGCGGCGCTCTGTTACGCATCCACTTCGATTCAGGGCAGTGGTGACAGGCTGACATTCACCGGCATCCGCTCACCGGGATGGTAGGACAGCCGCGTGGTGGCTGTGTAGCCGCGATAGCGGTAGGTTACCCGGTAAGCGCTGATCCGTTCCCGCGCCTGTCTTTCTGTAATGGTGTTGCAGGAACGACGCGCCTGCCATAAGCGATGCTGGCTGCGGATATCCTCACCGATGCTGGGCGACAGTTCGCTGAACTCGCGCGAGGCGTCGTCCGGATCGGTGCAGACCCTGCGTGTTACCGGCTCGTGGAACGTTTCCACAATCGGCTGCACGTTCACCACGGTGGCATAGGTCTGGAATGCTTCGGCAACTGCAGGAGCCGTCATAGCCCAGCTATACAATATCAGCAGCGTCTGCAATGGCAGTTTCATGGCGTTCAGAACCCCACGTCCGAGAGCAGCTGCCGTCCTCGCTGCCGCTCTTTTTCGCTGTCATACAGCATGAACACATCGAAGCCCTGGTCCGGACGCCGGAACCAGTCCAGGCGGATATCGCCGAAGCGGGGTTGCAGACTCTCGACAAAAGCCGCTGCCCGGTAGGGACGGGCAAAACGGATAACGAACAACCTGTCCTTATCCGAATAGGGCCTGCGGGCTGCACCGCGCGGCTGTTTTCGGTTGCCGTGCAGGACGTAATCGAGATGACGCAGGATATAGTTGCTGTACCATACCGCCCCGTCTGGCAGTTTGCCGCCGGAAACCGGAATACGGGATGGCCCGTAGTTGTAGGCCGCCAGTGCACGGTGCAGGTTACCCTGGTAGCGGTCCAGCAGTTCGTTGAGATAACGTGCGCCTGCCTCAACGTTGGTGCACGGTTCCAGTAAGTCGGACAGGCGCTTCAAGCCCAGATGTTTGGCCGTGCCGGGCCAGAGTATCTGCATCAGTCCGTAAGCATTGGCGTGCGAGCGGGCTGCGGGTTTGAAATCACTTTCACCCCTGGCGACAGCCAGCAACAGGGTTTCCGGCAGCTTGTGGGCTGCAGCGGCCTGCTTGAAGCAATGGGCGTAAGGGAAATCCAGTGCCGGCTGGGTCTGATCAGCGGTCCTGGAGAAGGTCTGCCATCTGGCCTCCAGCGCGCCGGCGTCGATGGAAGCGTCCGTTTTGGCCATGACCGGTGCGGCAGCAAGTACTGCAAGGCAGAGCATCAGGATGCATGGTGGCCGCGGCATGACTACTCCAGTTTCAGCCCGGTGATGGTTTCAATGCGCTCGATCCGCGCCAGGCGTTCCGTTTCGTCCCGGTAGCTGAACGCCGCCCGGTATTCCGCCGGCCCCGCATTGATGACCTCCACGGGTACCTGTGTGGCCAGGGTCAGACGACCCGCGAAACCCCGCGCCGCCCACTCGCTGCGGAAAGGGCTCCAGAACAGGTAGGTGCCGCCATCGCCGCTATCCGGCAAGTCGGGTTCATCGGCTTCCGCTTCCGCCCGTACAACAGGGCGGTGCTCCTGGTCCAGCCCGGCTTGTTCGACCCCCGCTTGTGCTTTACCGTCAGCCGTCCGGGGTTCATGGTCTGCGGAAATCATCGTACTGGGGGTATTCGCCGCCTGGTCAATATCCGCCTGCATTGCACTGGCTGTGGACACCTCTGCGGCTTCCTCCGTTGCCACGTCTCCGCT
>JBDNAP010000063.1:0-5774 GCA_039768325.1 Thiogranum sp. | reverse complement strand
TAGCGGCTGGCCCATCAGCAAAGAAGCTCTGAGCCCCTATTTTTCGGAAGCCGGGAATATTCTACACACCCACACACCTCGCGTGGCCGACTATCTGCTCCAGGATGGCAATGACACAAATTTGAGAAAAACTGCGTTCCGCTACAGCGAACCAGCCGCGCGCCTGGGCATCAAGTATCGTGAGGCTGTTGAGTCTTCACCCAATCTGATATGCGTGCTGAATGCCAATGTCGTCGATATCGATCTCAATGAAAACCTCGCTTCGGTACGCTCACTGCAAGTGTCCGACTATTCCGGAAACAGATTCAGGGCCAGAGCCGGTCTGTATACCTTATGTCATGGAGGAATAGAGAATCCCCGCAGCCTGTTAAATGCAAACCGCCAGATGAAAAACGGTATCGGCAATGACAGGGATCTGGTGGGGCGGTTTTTTATGGAACATCCTCATTTTACCGTTGCCTTCGGTCTCCTTAATCACGAACATCCCGGGGTCGCCCGCTTTTCACAGGCCAGACGCAGCGATCTTCGTCCCGGCATATATGAGCCGCTCGAAGCATTTCAGAACAAGGAAAAGATTTTGAATTTCGGTCTGCGATTCGTCCCCAAACAAGGCATGGGGCTGCCTTCACCCGGGGTTTCTTTCAAAAACAGACTCAGGCGATTCGTCTGTGAGTCTGATACATTGCTGGACATTGCCGACGATATCAATCAAGACTTCGGTGTTAACTGTCCATTTGATATGTGGTTCAAAACCGCGTCCGAACAAAGCCCTGACCCTGCCAGCCGGGTAAGGCTCGGCCAGGACGCCGACCGTTTCGGCAAACGGCGCGTGGATGTCAACTGGCGGCTCAACGCTCTGGATAAATACACCCTCAAACAAAGCGCCTTGCAGGCCGGGAGAATTATGGCCGTGAACGACCTCGGACGCGTCAGGCTCCCGGAGTGGTTGCTGGATCCGGGCCTGGAATTTCCCGGTCTGTCCAGGGACGAGGTCGCCGGATTTCACCACATGGGTACGACACGCATGGCTGACTCGCCGGCGAGGGGCGTTGTCGACGGGAACCAGAAAGTATTCGGTATCGACAACCTGTACATGGGAGGCAGCAGCGTTTTCACGACCAGCGGCCACGCCAATCCCACATTCACTATTGTGCAATTAAGCCTGCGACTTGCCGATCATCTCGATACCAGGATCAGGCAAACCTGAGCCTGGCGGTTTCCGGGATTCATTCCAAACGATGTGCAATAAGCGCCGACTGTAGGGACCGTCTTCAAATACTCCCTGATCGTCTTTCCTGCCGGCATCGTTTTCTCCAATACCTTATCGCTTGATCTCACTGAAGTATATTTTATATTTCTTGACAAAGCGGAGAGGTTCTCGTATACAGTACTCAGCTACAGATATTGTGATTGGCAGTTTTGGTTGTTACCCTGTGTTACCCCATTAATTCCTCGTTTCATTACCTGTACGCAACACTCTATGTTTCATTTATTTAAGGTAGAAATTGATATGGCTACAGGTACTGTAAAGTGGTTTAACGAAGCTAAAGGTTTTGGTTTTATTTCTCAGGACAGTGGTGGTGATGACGTGTTCGTGCATTTCAACGCGATCCAGGGTTCGGGTTTCAAAACCCTGGCTGAAGGTCAGGCGGTCACCTATGAAATCGAAAAAGGCCCTAAAGGTCTCCAGGCAGCCAATGTTACTGCCTAAGCAAGACCTTATCGGATAAATCGGTACGCAGAACCCCGCCCCGGCGGGGTTCTTTTTTTTGCAGGTTATGTCAGTTATAACAGCCCTTAAGACAGGGCCGCCTGACGAGTGGCGGCCTGCTGTTCAGTTTGGCTTCAATCGACTACTGGAGTATCAACATCAAATCATCCACCCCTTTGCACAATACTATCAGCCACCCCGGTGGGTCTATAGAGAATCACCGCAGGACTGACTCACGATCAGACTGGGAAGCTCTTAAATCTATCGTCTTTATCGGCAATTACCTTCCCAGGCAGTGTGGTATCGCCACATTTACGACTCACCTGCTTGAATCCGTTTCCTTGAATGCAGCGGACAAAGCCTGTTGGGCGGTCGCGATGAACGACCGGCCGGAAGGCTATTCCTACCCGTCTCAGGTGCGCTTCGAGATCAACCAGAGTCAACTGAGCGAATACAGCCTGGCGGCTGACTTGTGCAACATGAACCAGGTTGATGCGGTTTGTCTCCAGCATGAATACGGGATTTTCGGTGGCAAGCGGGGCAGCTTTATCATCGAACTGCTGCGTGATCTCAAGATGCCGGTGGTGACGACCTTGCATACGATCCTGAAGGATCCCAACCTTCAGGAACGGCACATCATGATGCAACTTGCCGAGCTTTCGGACCGGCTGGTGGTGATGAGTGAACTCTCAGTCGAATTCCTGCGCGATATCTACCAGGTGCCGGAGGAGAAGATCGCCCTCATACACCACGGCATCCCTGATGTGCCGTTTGTTGAATCCGATGCCTACAAGGACAAGTTCGGCGTATCCGAAAAGAAGATCATCCTGACCTTCGGCCTGCTTTCGCCGGGCAAGGGCATCGAGGTGGTCATCGATGCCTTGCCGGAGATTGTGAAAGCCCACCCGCAGGTCATCTATATGGTGGTAGGTGCCACCCATCCGCACCTTAAGGCGGAACAAGGGGAGGATTACAGAAACAGTCTGCACCTGCGCGCAAATGAACTCGGTGTTGCCGACCACATCGTTTTTCATGACCGCTTTGTTGCCGACGAAGACCTGTTGGAGTTTATCGGTGTGGCAGATATTTATGTCACGCCATACCCGAACGAGGCGCAGATTATTTCCGGAACGCTCGCCTATGCGCTGGGGATGGGTAAAGCGGTGGTATCCACACCCTACTGGCACGCTCAGGAGCTGCTTGCCGATGATCGCGGCAGGCTGGTTCCATTTCGGGATCAGGTGGCCCTGGCACGGCAAGTCATCGACCTCCTGGATCATCCCGATGAGTGCCGAGCCATCCAGGAGAGGGCCTACAACTACGGCCGCAAAATGGTCTGGAGCAATGTGGGCAGCCGCTATCTCGACACCTTTGCAGAAGCCAAACGCCAGCGCTTACGAAAGAACGTACCCGAGCAGCGGCTGGAGACGCTCGGACTGCGCCAGCAGCGGCTACCGGAGATCAAGCTGGAATACCTGCGCCGTATGACCGATGACACGGGTATGTTGCAGCACGCCAAGTACACCGTTCCGGACCGGACGCACGGCTATTGCGTGGACGACAATGCCCGTGCGTTGATCGTTGCCGTCACACTACAGGACCTCCAGCCGCTGGATTCAGCACTGAGCGATCTCGCCGCCATTTATCTGAGTTTTCTGGGCCATGCTTTCAACGCTCAGACCGGCCGGTTCCGCAACTTCATGTCCTATGAGCGCTGTTGGCTCGAGGAAACAGGCTCAGAGGATTCTCACGGACGCGCAATCTGGGGACTGGGCGTGGCGGTGTCATTGGGTCGGGATAAGGGACAGGTGGGTTTTGCAGTCGACCTGTTTCATCGTGCGCTGGACGCCACCGAACATTTCACCCACCACCCCCGGGCGCTTGCCTTCGCCATCATCGGTATTCATGCCTATCTGTGCCGCTACAGCGGGGACAGCCGCGCGAAAAGGATGCGCAAGATACTCTCGCAGCGGCTCATGAAGCAATTCAGGGGTTTCGCCAGCAAAGACTGGCCCTGGTGTGCGGACCGCCTGAGCTACGACAATGCCCGCTTGCCACAGGCTTTGCTGCTGTCCGGGCAGTGGCTTCCCGACCCCGAGATGCTGGAGGCGGGTCTGCGCGCGCTCGACTGGTTGAAGCAGGTTCAGACCGATGAGACGGGCCGTCACTTCGCCGCTATCGGCAACCACGGCTGGTTAACCCGGGACGGCGGCAAGGCGCGCTTCGATCAACAACCCATCGAGGCGGCCGCCATGGTGGATGCCTGCATCGAGGCTTTCAACTGTACCCGGGATGAGGAATGGATCGCCTATGCCTACCGCTGTCTCAACTGGTATCAAGGGGAGAACGATCTGGGGGTCACGCTTTGCGATTACGCTACCGGGGGGTGCCGGGACGGACTGGAGGCGCAGGGCGCGAATGAAAATCAGGGGGCGGAGTCCACTCTTTGCTGGCTGATGGCGCTGCTCGCCGTCTACAACCACCGCGGCTGGGACCGGGTGACACCGGAGGAGGAGCCTGCCCGGCTTGATTCCCGAGAGGCATCGTAGGGGAAGAAGGAAAGATATCCTTTCAATTGCCTAGGTTGAATTCGATGTCAGCCTGGCCAACACGCTCGGTACCTGCAGCGTCGCTATACCACAGCGCTGGTCACCCGAGGCGTAGGGGATGATCAATTCGTCCTGGTGGATTAGCGCGCCGCAACTGTAAACCACGTTCGGGACGTATCCCTCCCGTTCATGCGAATTCGGCACCAGGATCGGCTCGTCAATCCGGCTGATGATCCGGGTCGGATCGTCCAGGTCCAGCAACTCAATGCCGAGGCTGTAGGTCCGCATCGGGCCAACCCCGTGGGTCACTACCAGCCAGCCTTCAGGTGTTTCGATGGGCGAGCCGCTGTTTCCCATCTGGATGAATTCATAAGGGAACTCAGGTGCCTGTAGAATCTGGGCGTGTTGCCAGAAGTGCAGATTGTCCGAGAACATGATGGCGTTGTTTTCACCATCCTGGCGTGACAGCATCACGTATTTACCCTGGATCTTTCTCGGGAACAGCGCCATTCCCTTGCCCTGGACCTGGGCGCCGTTCAGCGTAATGACCTTGAACGAGAGGAAGTCACAGGTTTCGATGAGCTGCGGCAGGATGGTCTCACCGTTGTAGGCGGTATAGGTGGCGTAGTAGGTCACCGTGCCGTCGTCGTCGACGAAACGTACAAAACGGGCATCCTCGATGCCCTTGCGCTCGGATTCCGATACGGGGAAGATCACCCGTTCGGAAATCGGGTGATCCTTGCGAAATAGAATCTGGTAATTGGATCGCGCCAGCCACATCGCCATGTCAATGGCATCGGTCTTCCCCTGTGTCAGGATCTGGCCGTTGTTCTGGAGTTTGTCGATCTTTCCCTGCAGATCGTTGAAGGTGAAGTTGTCCGGCAGCTTGTTTAGGAGCTGGTGCGTGACCGCATTACTCGCCCCCATCTCCTGGAGTTTCAGCCGGAACAGGTGCCGGTCGTAGCTTGGATTGGGATGAATTTCCGGAGTGTCTACGTAGTCGCTCAAGGCATCAAAGTAGATATCGTTGTTGGTGTCGATAATCCCGCTGCGAAATTCGATGGAGGAGATATGGCCTTCACCTGTGGCACGGAAGCTCATAACGAACCGGCAGGAATCCTCAGGATCCGTTTCGTGGTTTGCAACCTGAACGATGGAGGGATTGAAAAATGCCGCCGCTTCCACCGAGTATTCAGCGGTAAAGTAAGTGCCAATCAACAGTCGCCGTTGCTTCGATACCTGGTCGACACCCGGCACAAAGCCGGCCACCAGTTTAAAATTGCGCTCCAGGCTCTCTCTGAAGTAGCGGTGACGGTGGGAGAATTCGTGTAACAGGGTTTCCAGTATCGTACACACCTCGTTCTCGTCCAGGCTCAGCACCCGCTTGATAATTTTTCGGACGCGTTCTTCACCGGATGGCAGATACGGCCGGGTAATGACACGGCCGATCTTTGCCTTCATCAGAATCGACTTGCGTCGCGCAAGTGGATTGGGGGGGGCAGGTTTGATATTTG
>JBDNAP010000409.1:0-10596 GCA_039768325.1 Thiogranum sp. | reverse complement strand
GTCGGGCTTGTGATGAGCGCGGTCAGCAAGGTCCAGCGACTTCAGCACCCGGGCCACTCTTGCCCTGCGCTCCTCGACAACAACACCGGCCAGCAACAGTGGCAACTCGACGTTTTCCGCTGCATTCAGGCGTGGCACCAGGTGAAACCCCTGAAATACAAAACCGATCTGAGTGTTGCGTGTTTGCGCCTGTTCCTCGTCACTGAGACCGGTGACATCGCGCTCATTGAGCAAATAATGCCCGCTGCTGGCCCGATCCAGCAGTCCCAGCAAATTGAGCAGTGTCGACTTGCCGGAACCGGAAGGTCCCATAATGGAAACATATTCGCCGACATCGATCTGCAGACTGATATCGTTCAGCGCGTGGACGGTCTGATCACCCACCCGGAAATCACGGCAAACCTTTTCCAGCCTAATCATAGGCAGTATCGTCGATAACCGCTCGCGCAGCGTCTTCCACCCCCTCCCTGTCCACCGAAACCACGATCTGCTCGCCTTCACGCACACCGGACAGCACTTGCGTGTATTCCCAGTTATGCAGGCCGGTCTCGACAGGCCTTTCTTCAAGCACGCCCGTCTGTTCGGAAAAAACCAGCACACGGTTGCCCTCGATTATGGCTTCGGTGGGGATACGCAATGCCTTTGCCTTTGCAACCAGTACGACTTCGATATCGGCACTGTAACCCGGCAGCATACTGCCGGTCTCCCGGGCATCGACGAAGGCGACTTCGACGTCCACGGTACGCGCCTGCTTTTCGCGATCCAGCACATAGGGCGCAACTCGCCTGACGATGCCCGCAAAGCGTTTCTTGCCGAAAGCATCCAGAGATATGGTCGCCGGCATACCGGCGCGTATGTCCGGCGCATCAACTTCATCGATGGGGGCGGACACGTACAGGCTGGCGGTATCAATCAGATCGACCGCCGGCGGTGTCGGTACTCCGACCGGCGACGGTGTCACGAACTCCCCCAGTTCGCCATTGACCTCGGCTACCGTTCCGTCAAACGGCGCGGCAAGACTGGTTTTATCCAGCGCCGCCTGGGCGACACTCAACTTTGCCTTGCTCACGCCAATATCGGCTTTTGCCGCCCGGCAACCGGCTGTTTTAGCACTTGCCTCCCCCTCCGCCTGGTCGACTTCTTCTTCCGAGGCAACCCCTTTTTTACGCAGTTTCTTCAAGCGTCCCGCTTCGCGGCGAGCGACTTCCGCAACCACACAGGCTTCCTGCGCGCGGGCGACAGCCGCCGCCGCTTCCTGCGTAGCCAGTTCCACCCGGGCGGTCAGATCATCATTCCACAACTCCAGCAGCAACTGCCCGGCCTTGACCTGATCACCCTCGCTGACACCAAGACTGGCAATCTGGCCGCCTACAGAAGGTGACAGGCTTGCACGACGCGAGGCCATGAGTGTACCGGCACGGGTATTCGCAACCGTGTTCTGCACGATCCCGATATCGGCTCGCTGGACAAGCACGGCAATCACTTCAGGACGGCTCAGGTAGACATACAGCAGCACGCCGAGTGCGGCAAGGACCAGGGTAACACCGATCTTACGTTTGTGTTTTAGCTGCATATACCAATCTGGGTGCGGCGCGTCTAGATAGCTCAGGTCGGCCCACCGCCGCCGGCTCTAGTCGCGCTGCAGGGGCAGCACCTGATCCAGACTGCTGACCCGGGCGATGGCCAGCATTTGCGCGGGGATATTGAAAAAGCGGAGTGTTTTACCGCTTCGATGCGCCTGCCTCAGACATTCCACCAGCAGCGCCAGACCCGCGCTGTCCGAACGCTCCACCTGGCTGAGATCGATATCCAGTTCATTGCGTTCGGAAAATTGTGCGCAACAATGCTTCCAGAGTCCCGGTACCGAATCAAAATTCAAATCCCCGTGAATCTCAAGGCGGTCGTTGTCCCCCACCTTCAGGCTTGCCTGCGACATGGTGCTAGTGCACCCCGCCACTGATATTGACCCAACCAGCGAACCAGGAAGCGCCTGGCCACAAGGCTTGACTTGCCGGGAATGGCCTGCCATTT
This sequence comes from Thiogranum sp., assembly GCA_039768325.1. Classification (GTDB taxonomy): domain Bacteria; phylum Pseudomonadota; class Gammaproteobacteria; order DSM-19610; family DSM-19610; genus Thiogranum. The sequence goes on along the minus strand of JBDNAP010000409.1, from coordinate 8,565 downwards.
ACAGGAATAGCAATGCAGCAATGACCGCGTGGGGACACTCTTGGGGGGGCAATATCTGTAGCGGGATACACTGTAGTTTTACTCCTCACCTTCCGCTGCTTTATTGAACAGGAATTTACCCACCAGCTTTTCCAGCACCAGCGCTGACTGCGTCATCTCGATTTCAGAACCATCGGTAAGCAGATCTTCACCGCCACCCGGTTCCAGGGCGATGTATTGTTCGCCCAGCAGTCCCGAAGTAAAGATACTGGCGGAAGTATCATCCGGGAACTGATCATATTTACTGTCCATTTCAAGAGTCACAACGGCTTCATATCGTGCGCTGTCATAATCGATATGAGAGACACGGCCGACACGTACACCACCCACCGTCACCGGTGATCTGACTTTCAGGCCGCCGATATTTTCAAAGTTTGCAGTCAGTGTATAGCCGTCAGTCTTTGAAAAACTGCTCAGATTACTCACTTTCATCGCCAGCACAAATAGCGCCGCAACTCCGGCGACAATGAATATGCCGACCAGCAATTCTGTGGTTTTGGTTTGTTTCATATCAATGATCCATGGGTAATCGCTAGTAATCGCCGAACATCAATGCGGTCAGTACAAAGTCCAGGCCCAATACGGCAAACGCCGAATAGACGACTGTGCGTGTCGTTGAGCGACTGACACCTTCTGAAGTGGGCACCGTATCATAACCTTCGAATACCGCAATCCAGGACACTACCACTCCGAACACCAGGCTTTTTATGACGCCATTGTAAACATCCTCGTGGAGATCCACCTTGGACTGCATTTGCGACCAGAAGGATCCGTCATCCACACCCAGCAAACCCACACCGACGAAGTATCCACCATAGATACCCACGGCGCTGAAAATTGCCGCCAGCAGTGGCATGGAAAGCACACCCGCCAGAAATCGCGGCGCTATGACGCGATGAATGGGATCCACCGCCATCATCTCCATACCCGATAACTGCTCGGTCGCTTTCATCAAGCCGATTTCAGCCGTGAGCGCCGAACCTGCCCGGCCGGCAAACAGCAGGGCCGTCACCACCGGCCCCAGTTCCCTGACAATCGACAGGGCAACCACCACACCAAGGGATTCTTCAGCACCGAAATCCACCAGGGTATTGTAACCCTGCAGTGCCAGCACCATGCCAACAAACAGGCCGGATACGGCAATCAGCAGCAGTGACAAAACGCCCACTGACAGTAATTGAGCAATCAGCAGATACGGGCGCCTTAACACACTGGGAATACCCGCCAGTGTTTTCAGAATAAACAGGTTAGAGCGGCCCAGCTTTTCAAAAAAGTCGAATCCACCACGTCCCAGTTGTCGTATCCATTCAAGCATTCAACAGATCGTCCATGTACTCGGGTGCCGGATAATGAAACGGCACCGGACCATCCGGCAGGCCCTGCATAAACTGTTTAACCCAGTCCGAATCGGTTTTTCTCAGGGTTTCCGGTGTACCGCGCCCGATCACCTTGCCTTGCGAAATGACATAGATGTAATCAGAAATCGCCGCTGTTTCCTCGACATCATGTGAGACGATGATACTGGTGAGACCCAGGGCATCGTTGAGTAGACGAATCAATTGTACCAGCGCACCTTTGGAAATCGGGTCCTGCCCGGTAAAGGGTTCATCGTACATGATCATCATCGGGTCCAGCGCAATCGCCCGTGCCAGCGCTATTCGTCTGGCCATACCGCCGGACAGCTCGCTGGGTTGCAGGTCCCGCGCCCCGCGCAAACCCACGGCCTGCAGCTTCATTAACACCAGGTCACGGATCATGGCTTCGGGTAAATCAGTGTGCTCTCGCAGCGGGAAGGCAACATTATCGTATACCGTCAGATCGGTGAGCAGAGCACCTGACTGGAACAGCATCCCCATACGTTTGCGTAATTCATACAGCGCGGAACGGCGCAGCTTCGGCACTTCCTGACCATCGACCTCGACACTGCCCTGGTCCGGGTTCAGCTGCCCCCCTATCAGGCGCAACAGGGTGGTTTTTCCGGTGCCGCTGGGCCCCATGATCGCCGTGACCTTGCCACGCGGTATATCCAGGTCCACGCCGTCAAAAATTGCACGCTCACCACGCGCAAAGCGCAGACCGCGAATCTTCACCAGGGTCTCCGAATCAGTCTGGGTGCTTGTTTCGACCATTTCCCGTTGTCTATCGCCAATCTGACGGTAAGCGACGGATTTCAAATCCGTCCCGCTTGCCCCGTCGATGTATTCCAAATTCGCGCATTATACGGGGCAGCGCCTATAAACTGTAAGGGGACAGAGTTCAAACCTGTCCGCATCCATCCCGCGCGATTCATGAAACACCGGTTTTCTCTTTTCCGCAGCGCTCACAGCGGTAGCAGGTCACCAACCCGCCCTGCTTGACGTCAAAAGGCGTATTGATCAAGGTCCATTTATGAAAACCGCGCCGGCACAGGGTGTTCCCTTTGTGCTTGTTCGACGCCTTTGGCCTTTTGAAAGGAACAACGTTTGTCATGCATACCCCCGGGTCAACGGCATTGTCGCTTAGCGACCAGCGATTTCAGAACACCGCACAGATGCCCCAGCAAGGCGCAGCCCGTAAGCATTGCCGCCCCCCCTTGTCAAGGGCTGTAACACGGCTGGAGCGCGCTCTTTCGAGCAAACCGCCAGGCTTGATGGGACAGTACACCAGATTCATAAGCCGTTCCCATTTATCACTATGTCGTCTACCAGACCCTGTTATACTTTATCGCTTTAGATGAGCGATTCAAGCACAAGGTGTTGAAACACTGGCGGGCTGGGTAAAAAATCACAGGCGAATACGAAACAGGGCGAAAAAACGCAGTGTATCGGTAATTAACGGGCATTTTGAACCGCTTGCCCCTTACTGCCGGCATCGCGCGGGAACCGCTGAATCGTGCCGCACAGGGGGTTTTCAACAGCCCGGCAGCAGATCGGGAGCTTCATGAGCAACGCAACCTTGAAGAAACTGGGCCTGGCGGTACTGGAAACAGAATCCGCCGCCGTTGAGGCGCTGAAATCGCGTATCGATGATGATTTTGTGCGCGCCTGCCACTACATGCTGGACTGCCGGGGACGTGTGGTTGTCATCGGCATGGGAAAATCCGGGCATATCGGCAGCAAGATAGCAGCAACGCTGGCCAGTACCGGCACACCCGCCTTTTTTGTTCATCCCGGTGAAGCCAGCCATGGTGATCTGGGTATGATTACGGCCAAGGATGTGGTTCTGGCACTGTCCAACTCGGGTTCAACCGAGGAGATTCTGACCATATTGCCGATCATCAAACGCCTGCACGTTCCTTTGATTTCACTGACCGGCAACCCGCAATCCACCCTGGCCAAAGCCGCCAATGTCAATATCGATGTCGGTGTCGAGGAAGAAGCCTGTCCCCTGGGTCTGGCACCGACTGCGAGCACCACGGCGGCCCTGGCAATGGGTGACGCCATGGCTATTTCATTACTGGAAGTACGCGGCTTCACCTCGGACGATTTTGCACGCTCGCACCCTGGTGGGAAACTCGGCAGGCGTCTGCTGTTGCTGATCGATGATCTGATCCATAGCGGTGACCGGGTCCCCAGGGTTGAATCAGGCACGCTGATCTGCGATGCCCTGCTGGAAATCACCCGCAAGGGTCTGGGCGCAACGGCCATTGTAGATGACAATAATATTGTCCTGGGTATATTCACCGATGGCGATCTGCGCCGTGCGCTGGATCACGATGTAGATCTGCATACCACACCTGTCGATGACGCAATGACCCGTGACTGCACGCTGGTGACGCGAGGCCTGCTGGCCGCAGAAGCCTTGCAGATCATGGAAACAGGGAAATTCAATGCCCTGCTGGTTGTCGATGAAAAGAAACGGCTCGTTGGTGCACTCAATATGCACGATTTACTTAGGGCCGGGGTCGTGTAAGTGACTGCAAGCCGGGCTGTGCGCCCCATGCATTACTGCATAAAACACGGAAAACGGCGACAACTTCTGCTATCGTGTTGCCTGCATTCTGCGACTATACGAACTTTTTACTTATGAAAGATATTCTCGAGAAAGCCTCCCAAATCAAATTGCTGATTCTTGACGTGGACGGAGTACTTACCGATGGCAGCCTGTTCCTGGGTGACGACGGCCAGGAATACAAAGCCTTCCATTCACAGGATGGGCATGGCATAAAAATGCTGCAGAGACACGGTGTACGTTGCGCCATTATTACCGGCCGCACCTCCCAGGTTGTGGAACACCGCATGCGCAACCTCGGCATCGACCTCATTTACCAGGGTCAGGAAAACAAACTGACAGCCTTTGCCGATCTGTTGCATCGTGTCGACCTAAGTCCAGAACAGGTTGCCTACATCGGCGACGATGTCGTTGATCTGCCGGTGATGCGTAAAGTCGGCCTGGCCATCGCTGTGCATGATGCCCATCCCTGGGTGGTCAGACATGCACACTGGCAGACACCCCGTGCCGGTGGCCGTGGCGCAGCCCGGGATGTCTGCGAAATGCTGATGGAAGCCCACGGTGTTCTGCAACAGGAGCTGGAAAGCTACCTGTGAGCCGGCCTTTCCGTTGGATGCTGATCGGCATATCAGCGACCACAGTGGCCGGCCTCTGGCTATACCTGCACAGCAGTCGGCGGGATAGCCTGCCGCACCCCGTCGTGCAGCAGGCTGAACTCTATATCAAGCAGCCACGCTGGAAGCTGTTTGACCGACAGGGCCGTCTCGCCAGGCAGTTGCACGCCCGGCGACTTGAACAATGGGCAGGTGAAGAAGCCGCGCGCCTGATTCAGCCACAGCTAACCATCAATGACCGGCAACAACGACAGTGGCGCGTACACGCCGGAACCGGCTGGATCTATTCGGATGACAGGCCTTTCCTGCTGGAACACGATGTGGTCCTGCACCGTGAGCCTGAAAACAACGGCCTGTTTCTGGAAACCGCGCGGCTGCGGATTGAGCGCAACGGAGATAGTGTAGAAACCGACGCAGCGGTTGTGTTACAGGCGGGGAGCTGGCATTTTACTTCTAAAGGAATGCGCGCCGACCTTGGCCGGCAACAACTGGAGCTTCTCACGCAAGTACGGGGAATTCATGAATAAACTGCGAAACCAGTTGATTTTACTTGTATTGACGGCGTTGCCGATGCCGGGCTGGGCGCTTTCCAGCGACCGGCAGCAACCGATGCTGATTGAAGCCGACCGCGTTGAGCTCGACGATGCCAAAGGCATCAGTATCTATCGAGGTCGGGTAAAAGTCGCACAGGGTAGCCTGATACTCACCGGTGAAACCATGACCGTCCATAATAAAGGTAACAACATTGAAAAAGTTATCATAGAGGGCACACCGGCGACCTACCAGCAACGGCCTGACAACAAAGATCAGGATGTACACGCTAAGGCATTGCGCATGGAATACTACACCAATCCGGAACATATTATTCTGCTGAAAAAGGCCGAAGTCGAACAGCAAGGTGATGTACTGCGCAGCGAGCGTATCGAATATGATATGACAAAGGATCAGGTGAGTGCCGGCACCGACCGGCCCGACGAACGTGTACACATTACCATCCAGCCAAGAACCGAAAAAGAACCCCAAAAACCGGCCAAACCATGACCCGCCTGGAAGCCCGCAAACTGAGTAAAAGCTTCTCAGGCCGCCCGGTCGTCGATGCGGTTTCCCTACACGTCGACAGCGGTGAGGTCGTCGGCCTGCTGGGTCCCAATGGGGCGGGAAAAACCACCTGTTTTTACATGATCGTGGGTCTGATCCCCAGCGACAGCGGCTCGGTATGGCTCGGGGACCGCGAACTGACCCGCTTTGCCATGCACGTTCGCGCCCGTCACGGCGTGGGCTACCTGCCCCAGGAAGCCTCCGTGTTCCGCAAACTCACTGTTGCCGATAATCTGCGGGCGGTGCTGGAAATGCGAAAAAATTTAACTCGCCGGAATCGTGCCGATAAAATGGAAGAACTGTTGCAGGAGCTCCATATTGGCCACCTGCGGGATCAGAAAGGCCTGAGCTTATCCGGCGGCGAGCGCCGACGCGTGGAAATAGCGCGCGCGCTGGCCATGGAACCGAGTTTTATTTTGCTGGACGAACCTTTTGCAGGTGTTGATCCAATTTCGGTCATTGATATTCAGCGTATTGTGGAGCAGCTGACCGAACGCGACATAGGGGTATTGATAACCGATCACAATGTCCGCGAAACACTGGGTATTTGTGATCGCGCCTATATTCTGGGTAGTGGCCAGACCCTGGCCGAGGGACCGCCGGATGTTATTTTGCAGAACCAGAAAGTGCGCGATGTCTATCTTGGGGACCATTTCAGGATGTAACGCGGATAAGAAAGTTGCAACAAGTACTTCACTGGCACAATAAATGCAGTAGAATAGGGGTTTTCCTGCAACCGGATGACAGGAATTCGATAACATAAAAGCATGAAGCAGTCGATCCAACTTAAGCTCGGGCAACATTTAACCATGACGCCACAGCTGCAACAGGCGATCCGTCTGTTGCAGCTTTCGACGCTGGAGCTACAACTCGAAGTTCAGGGCGTTCTCGATTCCAATCTGATGCTGGAACGAGACGAAGGAGAATCGCAGCCTGATACGGGCAGCACGGTGGATTCCACCCCGGAGCAGCGCGACAATAACGAAGCACAAGCCAGTAATGAACAGGTTGCGGATGGAACGGAAAGCGAGGTGCCCAGCACTACGGAAACCATCCCGGAAGATTTACCGGGCGACACCAACTGGGAAGATACCTTCGATATGGGCGCTACCACCTACAGCGCCCCCGCTGATGGTGAGGGCAGGGATTTCTTCGAAACCCACGGCGGAGAAGGTGAGAGCCTGCAGGAACACCTGAATTGGCAGCTTGATCTGACACCGTTCAGCGATATCGATCGTTCCATTGCCGAAACCATTATCGACTCTGTCAATGACGATGGATATCTGGACGCTTCCCTGGAAGAATTACGCGATAGTCTGGGACTGGCCCCGGAACTGGAAATCGGCATTGAAGAAATACAGGCGGTTTTGCACCGTATTCAGCATTTTGACCCGGTTGGCGTTGCGGCCCGGGACCCGGCTGAATGCCTGACGATTCAGCTTCAGGCGCTGGCCCCGGACACCCCCTGGCGCAAGCAGGCGCTGCAACTTATGCAGGAACACGTCAACCTGCTCGCAAATCGGGACTATAATCAGATTACACGGCGCATGAAGCTGTCCGAATCCGAACTTAAGGAAGTACTCGATCTGGTCCAGTCGCTCAACCCGAGGCCGGGCTCACAGATTACCAGCGCAACACCGCAATACGTTGTGCCTGACGTATTTGTCTTTAAAAACAAGGGCAAGTGGCAGGTGGACCTGAATATAGAGACCGCACCCCGACTACGCATCAACAGTCATTACGCCAGCCTGGTGAAGCGCGCCGATAGCAGCGAGGATAATACCTACTTGCGCAATCATCTGCAGGAGGCGCGCTGGTTCCTGAAAAGCCTGCAGAGCCGTCATGAAACGCTGCTGAAAGTTGCCCGTTGCATCGTCGATCGCCAACGCAATTTCTTTGAATATGGCGATGAAGCCATGAAGCCGCTGGTACTTCGCGATATCGCCGAAACCGTGGAAATGCACGAATCCACCATTTCACGTGTTACTACACAGAAATACATGCATACGCCTCGCGGCATCTATGAATTCAAGTATTTTTTCTCCAGCCATGTTGGTACAGCGGACGGCGGTGAGTGTTCAGCAACCGCCATTCGCGCCATTATCAAAAAACTGGTGGCTGCGGAACTCCCGAACAAACCGCTGAGCGACAGCAAAATCGCCGCCCTGTTGGCAGAACAGGGGATAAAAGTCGCTCGGCGAACCATTGCCAAATACCGTGAGGCGATGGCCATACCACCTTCAAATGAACGCAAACGCCTCGCTTGAGGCGCTGGACGAGGAGTGTATTCATGCAAATAGATCTTACCGGACATCACATCGAACTAACGGATCCGCTACGTAACTATGTTAGCGAGAAGTTTGAACGACTGGAGCGTCACTTTGATCACGTTACCGATGTACACGTCATCCTGAGCGTAGAGAAACTGCGCCACAAGGCAGAAGCCACCATGCAACTCAGCGGTGGCAAGTTGTTTGCCGACAGTACCGAAGCGGACATGTACGCGGCAATTGATGGATTGACAGATAAACTGGACCGCCAGATCAAGAAACACAAGGAAAAAATAACCGACCATCACCGTAGTGAAGGTGCGATCAAGAAGCAAATTATTTAGAGATGACTGGCTGCGGGTAGTTTCAGGACTGCCCGCGAAGTCGAACATAAGATTATGCAAATCTCTGATATCCTGCAACCGGAACGAATTGTCTGCCAGCAAGACAGTTCCAGCAAGAAACGCAGCCTGGAGTTGCTCAGTGAGCTACTGGCCGGCGCCCTGCCGGATTTTTCCGGTGGTGAAATCTTCGATAGCCTGATTGGGCGTGAACGGCTGGGCAGTACCGGACTGGGCAAGGGTGTTGCTTTACCACACGGCCGATTGAACGGC
>JBDNAP010000062.1:0-17422 GCA_039768325.1 Thiogranum sp. | reverse complement strand
GGTCGACCCATCAGGCTGGTGATCAGTGTCAAGCCATGCCCTTCCCGGCTAAGCAGCAGCATATCCGCATAGACTGATCTATCCGATATGCCAATACGGTTGGCCAGCACCAGCACGACCGCGCGCGGCTTTCTGGTGCCTATCCTGCCGATTCTAAAGAAAAATCCCTGCTATGCCGCTGTAAAGCCAGGCGACCTGTTTTTAGGAAAGAAAAAGCAATGCGTACAGTGGCAAAGGATACGGTGGAACGACAGACGGCCGAACGCGATGTTATGGTGGCAAGGCAGCCCATCTATAACAACCGCATGGGCGTGTATGGTTATGAACTTCTGTTTCGCTCGTCGAGCAACTCAACAGAGGGTTTAAGGCCGACGGAAGCTACAGCCCAGGTGTTAGCGACCACCATCCTGAATTTTGGACTGGATGACCTGGTGCTGCACCGCAAGGCAGTCATTAACGTCACCCGTGCATTCCTCGATATCATGTCGGATATCCAGCTGCCGACCGGGCAGGTGATCCTGGATATACCGGACAATATCGCCGTCGACGACACGCTGATCGAAAAGCTGAAAGAGCTTGGCAATAAGGGTTACGGCATATCCGTGGGTGGCCTGACAAACCTGAATGATCTGCAGCGGCTGTTTCCCTACGCCAACATATTCCGTATCGATGTTCACCAGGTCAATATCAAACAGCTCGATGCGCTTGTGAAATTCCTGAGACGATACGAACACCTGTCTTTACAGGCGATAAAAATTGAAACCATGAAAGAGTACCGTTTCTACTGTGACCGGGGTTTTGATTACTTTCAGGGCTATTTTTTAAGCAAACCGCGAGAGTATGTCAGCCGGGATCTTCCCGCCAACAAGCTGGCTATCCTCCAGTTACTGGCAGTTATCCACAAAGCGGACACATCGGCCAACGAGCTGGAAGAACACATAACACGCGATGTCGCATCAAGCTACAAGTTATTGAAACTGGTCAATGCGCCGTTCTTTGGTGTTGCGCGTGAAGTCGACTCGATCAAGCATGCGATTGTATTGCTGGGGCGTAACGAAATTCGCAAGTGGGTCTCCCTGCTGGCGCTGGGGGGCTTAAGCGATCAACCCGTGGCCTTGATGGAGGTCGCCGTGCTGCGGGCGAAAATTTGTGAGTTGCTGGCCAGCAGGGCAGATCTGCCGCGAGACAGCTATTTCACGGTGGGTATGTTTTCTGCACTGGATATGCTTATGCAGCAGCCCATCGACAGCATTCTGGCGAAACTGCCACTCAGCGATGCGGTCAACGATGCCATTCTTCAGCGCGAGGGCCCGATGGGCAGCGCGCTGTCCTGTGCGCTTGCACTGGAGAATGCTGAGTGGTCTAACATAGCCTTCGAAAATCTTACGCAGGACGATATGTTTGAGGCTTACAAAGAAGCCATCCAGTGGACGGATGGCATCCTCAAGAGTATCTGAAGCTGCCGCCATCACACCCAACACCTGGACTTTAACGATGGCTGTCTGCACTGCAGGCTTGCTTTACCTGGGCTGCGTGGCGTCGCCGCACCGCTCCTGCCCGGTACCCGCTATCACTACCGTGCGCCGCCGATGCTCCAAGCGGTGTTCAGGGTCTCTGAGCCATCCTGGCACAGTAAGCACTACTGCCAAAATCATTTCTTGCCCTCAGTCGCGCGCGGGATAAGCGGAACTCAGTCTTCCAGCTCGATCTTGCTGGCATTGAGGATGCCGCCCGCGATAGTGCCTTCCACTTCAACCTTGTCACCGTCACTCAATACCAGACCGGCGGGTTTAAATTCGGCGTTGGTGGCGTCTACCAGCTGGCCGTCAACCTTGAAATTACTGTTGTCGATGAAGTCGGAGACAAACCCTTCCAGTTCTGTCTCGCCGGCATCGTCGTCCAGATCCTCTTCCTCGAACTCAATGCGGAAAGCCTCGATAGTGAGAGGGTTGTCGTTAGTCAGCGTACCTTCGACCTCCACAAACATGCTGCCGGTAACGCGTTCGCCCGGAACCTCGCTGAGGTCTGCGTCAGCACGGATGTCCACAATAATGCTGCTGCCATCGAGGGTAAAACTGTCACCGGCACCGGCATCTGTGCCGGCATCTGCTGTACCCTTGAATTCGACCTCGCTGTTACCCAAATCAAAATCATCGGTCTTCTCGATATAGGTTGCATTCAGGACGTTCGAGCCGTCGAAGAAACCGCTGATCTCTACAACATCGCCGTCGGCGATGGTGGCGAAGCTGAAGCCCGACGCATCGCTATCATCAAATTCTGTGCCGGCGCTGTCGACGATGACATCGATACCCAGTACCGAAAAGGATTTTGTCAAACCATTACCAGGGTCGGTAAGTCCGCTGACCGGTCCTTCGATTTCATTGTCGTAGACCACCAGGCTGGCGACGCCAGTGTCGTCGTCGAAGACGACGGCGGTAACGGTGACGACCATGCCGATACGAAGGTCATCCTGGCTGAGTCCGGCGCTGTCGTCGTCGTCGACTTCGAGTGATGCGCTATCAATATCGTATTTGATATCATTGACTATAATGCTGCCAAAACCGGTGATGGTGCCACTGGCGATTTTTCCCGTTCCGCCGATGCCCGCTACGGTGCTGCTGCCGCCGCCACCGCCACAGCCGTTCAGGGCCATAAATACTGCGGTCAGAGCGGCTAAAACAAACTTAGAGACCGTACTCATGACGGTTTATCCTCACGCTTTGAATTTTCGTAATAATAGATACCGAGGCTGACGTAGCGGCCCTGCTCCGAGTCATGTTCTCCAGGATCGATTTCGTGTGCGGACATCCATGTATCGAATTGCTCGAGAAGTTGCTGGGCTTTTCTGGCCGAGAGTGCCTGGAATTCAGGGACTGCATCGTTCTGAATATGGTGATTTGAAACTTTGCGCTGAAAGCGGAGTTCTTTCTCGTTGCTCACAAGGTTGTGATCGATGGTGGAAATCAGTTCAGCGGTATCGGTACCCAGGATGTTGAGTTTGTCGGCAGGGTCTTTGCCTGGGACATAGGCGCGCTGAATGAGGCGTACCCGGTCGCCTGTTTTTTCAATGGCGGACGCTGATATCAGGACAGACAGCATTGACTGAGTCGGAACATCACCACTGTACTTCCTGACCAGAGCGGAGAATGAGGCTTTGGCACCTTCAATCGGCAAGCTCTCCGGTTGCCCAAGGGCATCGTGAAACTCCTTGTCATTCACCCATCCCGAGATGACACGCACGGCGCGGTTATAGCGTTGTTCACTACGGCGTGAATCGGTATGCTCCAGTTCGTGAAGTCGTTTCGCTTCCTTGCGTGTCAGCCCGGTTAAAGCCGATACCCGCGAAATGGTCTGCTTTTTGGTATCCGGTGCAAAGTCCTCGAAAGCCACGTCCACATAGACTTTCTTTGCCAATTCGGCGAAACTGCCGAAAGCAACGCCGTTGCGCAACAGTATCCTCACCAGTGGCCGCAGTATGGACAGCGCCGCCAGCGACAGGGTTTGCTGGATGTTCTCATTCATATGCTTGGGACTATATTCCCAAATGGCAAACATGTCAACGGATTGGCGCACCAATTCCATCACCTGTCAACAGGTGAAACGTTGCATGCTTTACTGCCCTTGCAGACTTCGTTCGTTACCCAGGCCGACGTAAAATCTCACGCAACGATGGGCCGCGGATATAGATATTAGTTATTCCTATAATATTAGAGTTATATCTAATAATTGTGTATAGCGTCATTGAATGCCTGCTGTGAGGCGATCCAGGCGTTTTATGGAGAATGGTGCTTTATCTAAACATAGAGTTGACTATAATGTGACTTATGTCTGAGTTACGACAGAGGAAATTTGCCCGCACCCGGCTGGCACTGGCCGACGCTTTGTCAAAGGCGCTAGTGCAACAGACATTGTCTGAAGTGTCGGTGAAGGCCTTGTGTCGGGAGGCGGAGGTTTCTGAAGCCACCTTCTTCAATTATTTCCCAAGCAAACAGGAGCTGATGGCATACCTGGCGCAGCTCTGGCTGTTGGAGCTTGGTTGGCACGCCGAGGCAGCCGCCGGTGACGCCGAGGGGCTGTCAGCGATTCATCAGCTGTTTGTACACAGCGCGCGTACCTGCGCCAGTCGTCCCGGTTTGATGCAGGAGCTGATAGCCTGGCTGGCTCGCGGGGGACGTTTAAATACATCGATCGAGCTAGGTGCATTTGAAAGAAGTATTGCGTTCCCGAAACTGGCGGGTATCGAAACAACACCGGTCAAAGGGGTGGATGCCTGGATAGTTCCGCAACTTGAGGTGGCCATCAAAACCGGTGAGCTCCCGGAAAACACGCTGATGCCGACCCTGTTGTCGTTGCTGCTGGGTCTGTTTTTCGGAGTTCCGTTGACCCTGTTACCCACTAAGCCCGGCAAAATCATCGACATGTATCAACAACAGCTTCAACTGGTATGGTCGGGAACGCGGGCCACAGCACTGGGTCGTCAACCAGCACCGTCATGAAGTATGGAACTGATCGATACCCACTGTCATCTCGACGTAGCAGCGTTTGATGCCGATCGCCGGCAGGTACTCGATCGAGCGCGGCAACAGGGTGTGCGGCGCATGGTTATTCCCGCCGTTGATGCAGGCCACTGGGACGGATTGCTCCAGTTTTGTCAATCGGAGCAGGCGCTGTATCCAGCCCTGGGCTTGCACCCGGTGTACCTGCAGGCACATACGCGCGCGGATATTGAAGCGCTTGAACCTGAAATAGAAAAGTGGCGGCCGGTGGCGGTGGGGGAAATCGGGCTCGATTACTTTGTCCGGGAGCTCGACCGCGAGAAACAACAGGATCTATTCGAAGCCCAGCTGGAAGTGGCGCGCAATGCCGGTCTTCCCGTTATTCTCCATGTACGAAAAGCCCATGACCAGGTGCTGTCGACCTTGCGCCGTATCAGGGTGAGCGGCGGCACCGCCCATGCGTTTAATGGCAGCCTCCAGCAGGCCCGGCAATACATCGACATGGGATTCAAGCTGGGGTTCGGTGGCATGCTGACCTATCAGCGCTCCAAGAGGATTCGGCGGCTCGCCGAAGAACTGCCTGTTGATGCCATCGTGCTTGAAACCGATGCGCCGGACATGGTGGTGGCCGACCACCGTGGTGAACGTAACAGCCCTGAGTATCTGCCCGACTGCCTGCGGGCACTGGCCGAGGTGCGCAACGAAGACGCTGATTTTCTGGCACGACAAACCACGCTCAACGCCTGTCGCGTTTTTTCTCTGCCAGCACTACCGTCCTGATCATGTCGCCGTCTGACAGTGTCGAACGCTTCTCCGGTATCCAGCGCCTGTATGGCACGGTCGCGGCGGAGCACGTCCGGGCCATGCATGTCTGTGTCATTGGTATCGGCGGTGTCGGCTCCTGGGCTGTCGAAGCCCTGGCACGTAGCGGCGCAGGCGCACTGACCCTGATTGACTATGATGCAATTTGTGTGACCAATATCAACCGGCAGGTCCATGCGCTCGACAGCAGCCTGGGCCAGAAAAAAACCCTTGTGATGTCGGAACGGGTGCAGGAAATCAATCCGCAATGCCACTGCACCGTCATTGACGATTTTATCACCGATAAAAACCTGTTTGACTATCTGCCCGTTGAAAGTGGTTTTGATGCCGTTATCGATGCCATCGACAGCATCAAGTTCAAGGCGGCGCTTATTTATTATTGCAAGCGGAACCGCATCCCCGTGATAACGACAGGCGCCGCTGGTGGATTGACCGACCCCTCCAGGATACTGGTAAAGGATCTGGCACGTACATTTAATGACCCTCTGGCCGCAAAGGTGCGCGCCCGCCTGCGCGCCGAGTATGGATATACACGAAATCCGAAGCGCAGTTTCGGTGTTGAATGCGTGTTCTCGAGTCAACAGCAGGTGTACCCAAAAGGCGATGGCAGTGTCGGCTACCAGAAACCGGGTATTCACGGCGTTCACCTGGATTGTCGCATGGGCTATGGATCGGCGACCTTTGTCACGGCGACCATGGGGTTCGTGGCTGTTTCGCGCATTATCGAAAAACACTTGCGCAAGTGCGGTATAAGATAAAGCTGTTAAACTATCCATAACCCGCTGGAGCTGGGGGAAGAACCAGACCGAACAGCATTGGGGAAGGATGCCCTGGTTTCAATGTTATCGAAAAAAGCACGCTTTTCAGGCGATGAGGCAAAAGTTGAAAGAATTGCGTCCAGGATCCTGGCGCCCTTTGTGCTGTTTGTCGTGTTCGCTCTATTGGGAGCAATGGCCGGGGCCTACTGGCTGCAACAGCGCAGTATCGAGGCACACTCGGCGAAACTGAAACAGAATGTCTGGGTTGCCTACGCCGAGAACCTCAAGGATGCCGCCAGTCTGTTGGGCATTCTGGTTGACTTCATTGAGACTAACAATCTGATTCAACAGGCATGGTTGGACGGGGACCGACAGGCACTGCTTGCAGCAGCGCGGCCCGTTTACAAAAGGATCAGCAAGGGAGGCCGGGTATCCCATCTTTATTTTTATACGCCGGAACGGACCAGCTTTCTGCGTGTGCACAGTCCGCAACGTTATGGTGATCGGATTAATCGCCATACGCTGGATGAAGCGTTTACCACCCAGGATCTGGCATGGGGTGTCGAACTGGGCGCATCCGGACAGTTTGTGCTTCGGGTCGTCAAGCCCTGGATCATCGACGCACAGCTGGTCGGGTATATAGAAATCGGAGAAAATATCGAGCATCTGACGCGGCGGGTGAAAAGAGCGACGGGCGCCGATCTGGTTGTGGTCATAGACAAGCGCTACCTCGAGTACGAGGCCTGGTCAAAGATGCAGGAACAGCTCGGCAGTCGAGTGGACTGGAATCAGTTTCCGGACGAACTGATCATTGATAAAACCCTGGTGGAATTGCCGAAGCAGTTGCTTCAGCAGATTAAGCGTGGCGCTGAAGAAAATGTATCCGTATCGATTAGCGACGGGGATCAGATTTATGATGCCAGTGTCCTGCCGGCGGTTGACGCGCGCAAAAAACTGCTCGGCAATATATGGATATTGCTGAATACCACCACCCAGCACCATGATTTGAAAACACTCACCACTGTATTTGTCTTATCCAGTTTCGTCTTGGCCGGCCTGGTCATTATGTTGTTCTACGCGTACCTGCAGCGAATACAGTCAAAGTTGAGCA
Organism: Thiogranum sp.; assembly: GCA_039768325.1. Lineage (GTDB taxonomy): Bacteria > Pseudomonadota > Gammaproteobacteria > DSM-19610 > DSM-19610 > Thiogranum. Next base: position 10,235 of record JBDNAP010000062.1, on the reverse strand, counting down.
AGGCGTATGAAAAACTCCGGCATGAGATCGGTGAGCGTAAACAGGTGCAACAGCAGCTTGAATCCTACAGCTATACCATTGCCCATGACCTGCGTGCGCCACTGAGATCCATTACCAGCTTCAGCCAGATACTTGCCGAAGAGATCGGAGAGTCCCTGCGTGGCGATGCCAGAGACGCCCTGCAGCGGGTGATCAGGGCAGGTAGCCACATGGCTGATCTCATCGATGACATACTGGAACTGTCGCGCATCAGCCGCAGGCATATGTCGCTCGAAAAGGTTGATTTGAGCCAATGTGCGGGTGAGTATATCGAACGACTCCGGTCAGAAGAACCGGATCGACGCCTTGAATACAATGTAGAGGATAATGTGACCGTCAGCGGGAGCAGGGAGTTGCTTTACGCCGCGCTTAAAAACCTACTGGAAAATGCCTGGAAGTTCACATCCAAACAGGAAACGGCAAAAATCCAGTTCGCCACAACCATGCTCGATGGCGAAAAGGTTTACTTTGTACGTGACAACGGTGTCGGCTTCGACATGGAGTATGTCGATAAGCTGTTCGGTACCTTCCAGCGACTGCACCCGAAAGAGACTTATCCCGGTACCGGAATCGGGCTGGCGACCGTTAAACGTGTCGTGGATCGCCATAAAGGCAGGGTCTGGGCCGAGGCGGGGGTCGGGCAGGGTGCAACGTTTTATTTCACACTGCCGGAAGGGACAATTTAAGGCTGATTTCCGCTTTCAGTTCTACTCTTGTCAGCAAATACAGTCACAGCTTACCCCGTGGCCGGGTTGATTCTGATACGCGTGCTGTGGAGTTTTACAGGGTCCCGACACGCACGCTTCAGCAATTTTGTCTATCGTTCCTCTGCACAGTTAAAGCTTTTCTCAAGGACACTGCTTAATGGAGCCTGTCTCTTCTGAATCTTGTTTTGAATCGTTGCAACAGCGAGGGAATTTCATGCACCGGCACCGGTTCGACGTCGTTTTCCGCCCTGTTGTCTTTGACGAGCGATATTTTTGCTTTGGTCCAGCTGATCAACTGGTTCTCGGCCACGCAGGTGGCGGGGCCCAATGGATCGGCGCCCAATGAACCGATCAACCCCTGCATATATTCTTCACTCCGGACCTGTTCGAGTTTTGCGCGGGCTTTATCAAGACGCTGATCGATACCAAGCCGTTCCGCCTCCTCCGCATAATCCACATCGTCAAGGAACTGTTGAAGGTTGCTGACGTGGCGCTGCCACAGTCGAATATCCCGAAGCTGCTTGACCTGCAGGCGTTCCCGGTACCAGTCGGATTCGAGCAGCCGTTCACGGGTAAACATGGCGCGGAACTCGGGGTGGTGTGCCGTCAAACCCTCGTGCTTGCCATTTGCCATGATATACAGCAGGGCCTGCAGGGGTGGGCATGCGTCCTCAATACTGCCGTCGTCGATATAGCGCTGTGCCACACGTTGCTGTGCTTCGACAATATTGTTTACTCCGTCTACAAATATCTCAAGGTCCTGGATCTCGGGTCTGAGGATCTCTTCGGTAAATACGGCGCTCGGGTTATCGAAGATCTTGCCAAAGTAGCTGTGAACAAACTGGTCTGTCATGCGATAGCCCAGGCGGCTGGCGAGCACGGTTTTGCCCTTGTGTTGAAAATCTTCCAGTACTTCGAAGTGGCCGTGTTCAATCAGGTACGCCGGATCACGCTGTTCAGCGTTAATCCTTGCCCATATTTCCGGTATGAGCAGACTGATGTCATGGTTAACCCGGACCTTCGGACCCACATAACCGGCTGAACTGGAAAACCCGGCATAGCCGGTGAGGATGAAAGATACCAGTGCATTATTCAGGTCAGCGGTAGTACGCAGGGCATTGAACGGACCTTTGGTCAGCGCGCCTTCACTGCCGGCACCGGTGGTTGACGGCGACTTGCCAGTGAGGCTGCAGACAAAGTCCATAAACAGCTCCGGCAATTCCTGGTAATGAATCGGGTTGTAGACGGCCAGTGAGCGTATGCCCGTTTCCGGGGGGTTGTTACGCCGCCCGGCGAGTACGGCATCTACCGGGTGGCAGACGGGATCGTCCAGTCCCAGTTTTCGGTTGAATCGTGTACTCATCTCGGCAAGGTACTTGCGCGCCGGTCGGACCAGGTCTGGGCGTTTCTGCAGATAACGTGGATTTTTTGAGGGTTTGCCGTCGACCAGGCGCGGATGGGCTGAGGATACGGCATAGGCTGTGCCCTGCTCCATGTGTGCCTCTTTCAGCATTGCCTGCATGGGTGGAGTAAGCTGGTAGAAGGTGTGCACGTCTTCTACCAGGCGCGCCAACTGTTCACGGCCAAGCGGTTCAAAATTGGCGATGAAGTTGTCGGGTTCTGACAGGTCTTGTTCGGTCTGCTTGTCAAAGCCGGGGTGAATAGCGTCATCGGGTCGCTGAAAGAGTCGGTACTCGCAGTTTTTCACCAGTTTGATGCTGTGATCCCCGGGCTGCCCCGGCCCGCAGCTGGCGATGGCTTCGGTCGGTATGACGACAGACACACTGATATCATCCTCCATCTGCACTTTTTCAGTGGCGATGTAATCCTGCCGCAGTTTGAAGGTTCGCCACTTGCCGTCGCCGTCGAAACCGACGCGCAGGTAGGAGGCCATCAGTCTGCGGTTACCCAGTTTCAGTTCGTGCGCTGGTGCGCCATCCACTTCATCGACCGACAGATGCTCACGCCAGCGGTCACCCCACTCGCTGCGATAGAAGCGCTTGATGAGAAAAACCAGCGCGAGAATGCGTGGTGAGATAGAGGATAGCCATTCGTTGAATTCATCCGTGTAGGTGGACGTGGGTGTCAGCAGCTTGATCACCGAACCAAGGCTGCGTTCCGGGCTCAGTGGTTTGCGGCTGGCATCGCGGTCTTCGTTTTCGTAACCGGGCTTGAAGCGCAGGGTGTAATCCTGATCGAAGACTTCCTGCACCATATCCAGATCTTTTCGCAGGTCATCCACGAAAAGCGGGCGATAGATAACCGCATCATCAAGGGATTTCGAGATTTCGGACTTGCCGCCGCCTGATACTGTCGAAGGCTTATGGCAGAAAGTGCCCTCGGCATCCATGCCGACCAGGCGCCAGGACGGTGCGCCCGGGTGCTTTTTCATCTCTATCTTATAGCCGCTCGGCTGCACGTAAATCTTATCGGGCTGCAGAGAGATGGTCTTCGCTTCACCGTCTTTTACCCAGGAGATGGTCTGGGCGTTGAGGTCCATGCGAAGCTTCTGGGGCACGTAGATGATTTCCGGATAGTTCCGGTCGATGGCGTAGCCTTCCGCCTGCAGATCCATGATATCGCCATAGCGTTCCACCATGTCTGCAAAGCAATAGCCGGGCATGTGGGTAAGGCTGTCGACACCATATTCCTCACCGTGGTTGCGGCATGGAAATGCCAGCGCGCCACCGGCATGTTCCTCCTCGGCCATGCCGAACAGGTTAGCTGCGTAGCCGATCTGGGTTTTGACTTCCTTCTTGCAATAGCCGTAGTAGTTGTCCGCCAACAGGGTGACGATGACACCGGATTCATCACGCGCGGTGAGCTTGAAAGCATCGCCCTCATTGTACAGTTCATCCGGATCGTCCCAGCACATGCCCTCTGCGCGTTGACGTTCGCTGGCATTTGTCGAGTGTGGAAGCCCGACCTCTTTCTTGGTCAGCTTGGCCAGGTGCGGGGCAAGAATGACGCAGCCGGTATGGCCGGTCCAGTGATCGGTGTCCAGTGCGGAATCAAACTCGGCAAGATAGGGGTTGCCGCCATTGCCGAAAATGCTCTCCACGAAATCCAGGTTGCTCACCAGGTTGCCGGGTGCAAAGAACTGAATCTCCATCGACTTCTCTGCTTCCCTGCCGGGAATTTCCGGGCAGACGACTGGACGCAGCAGCAATGATACGAACATGCGCGCAGGGTCCGGCAAGCTCGCGGTGAAGGGGATCGTGAGCAGATCCTGTGGAGGATTGAGCGCATGCTCCAGCATGTGCGCAAAAGTACGTTTGGGTACTGCCTTTTTATCGCCCGGTATCGGCAGACCGCCTTCACTGATATGAAAGGAACCCTTGCTGGTGCGCCGGTCACTGGCCGGGTTGTGGAGTACGCCCTGCTTGACGCGATAACTGGAGACAATGTCAGAGTGAAACTCGTCTTTACCCATCGGTATCGATAGCTCGCGGGATACACCGTAGCGGTCGAGAATGAAGGTCTGGGTCGGCAGTGTCGGTACCGAGTCGAGTTGCAGGTCTTCGAAATAGAGAATCAGGAAATCCTGGATGCGTTGATCTACCCAGCAGTGATAATCGACCAGCAGACGGTTTTTTTCGCGGTAACTTTTCAGCAGATCCTCGGAAATCCCGAAGAAGCGTGCTTCCTCCTCAGGTACACAGGTCGGCTGTCCGGAGGATGCCAGTTTCAGGTTGATATAGAGCTGCAGCTTCTTGCGCTCTTCTTCTGGATTTTCGGGCGGACTGTTCAACCCGAGGGAATGCGCTATATCCATAAAATCTCCCCGCTTATTATTCCTGACCTGTCGCAGATTGACGTCACCTGCGTAATTTTCAGCAGTTTACCGAATTAACCATTCGAATTCAGCGCAGTTACCCTGAGAATAGCAGGGGTAAAACCGTTTGTTTGTGTATCCAGCTGTTTTTTATTGAGAAAGCTATTTATGGCATGATGGCGTATGGTCCCATCCCCGGTAGCACCCGCAGGGCCAGCGGATTGCTCTGCAGCCGCTGCCGGTGTTGTCGAGAACCGCGCTGCGGGATCCGTGTCCCGCTCGAAATTCAGCCCGGCGGCTGATCGCTTCAACAGGCAGCTGGCTGAATTTACCGAATGGGAACAGGAGGATAAGTTTCTGGCGTGGGCAGATAAGCCGACAGTAAAAGGTTTCGGGTAGGGTATCGGTATACAGGGGCGTGCGCCGCTTGCGGGGCCAGGTTTGACGGGGGATCGGAGATTTTGAAGGGGTCGCTAAAGGTAGATACCCATCGTCTGGCGGTATTGCCGATCGCCTACCTGGGCGAGCAGCAAGACCCGTTTGACTGCTGTCGGGAGGAAGGCGCGATTGATGAGTCTTACCGGGATGTTTTCTCGACGGGTATCCGGCTGTATGCGTTGTACAGCTATATGCTGCTGGTTCGGGAGAAGCTGGGCGACAAAACGGCCGATGCCGTGTGGGTCCAGCAAAAGATGATTCTGAGTGGTGGAGCCCCCGAAGCAGGCGAGGCGCTCGGCAGAGCATTTGATCTGATAAGGCGGGCGAGCAGTATCGGTCCTCTGCACCCGGTGATTGACTGTGGCGTGGTCGAGGTTCCGGTGGAAGTGAATATTGCCTTGACTCTGCTGTTAAATCTGCCGGAATCACCCGGCTACGCCGACAGTGCAATTGAACGCGCTGAACAGGTTGACCGTCTGCAGGTAAATATTGAGCGGCGACTCGCCAGTTGCCTGTCGCGCTGTCGGGATGAGATTGCGGCAATATTCTTCAGTACCTGGTCTTATACCGGATCGGTCCTGCATTAGAAACCCTTGCCGGTTTTTCCTATGGGTACACTAATCTGGATAAATGCTCTTGAATTTCTTATGCTTGTAGCTGTGTTGGTGGCTTGTCCTGGCGCGTTCGCGTGATCTGATACAGTTGACGTGCCGGCGAAGCGTTTCCAGGGCGTGCGTACGTTGAGTGGTCTATGAAACTCTGTCGATCGATACAAGCTGCGGCGATCGCACTAAGCATCCTGTTATCGTCCTGCGCAACCCCGCAGCAGCAACCGGAACGTTACCTGTTTATATACGCTGCGGTTCCGGTATCACACTCTCGGTTTCTAGTGTGCAATCAGGTGAGTTGTGATGAAACCGCTTCTGTCGATTGGACCGAGAACAACTGGCAAAGCGTAGAGAGGCTGTTTCAGCCTCCGGCAACAGACAGTGAGGCTGAGCGAATGCAAATCGCCGAAGCAATCGCCAGGATGGAGCAGCTGGTCGGTGATCAGGCCGGTACGTTTGATGATCAGCCGCGTAACCGGGGTTCTTTCCGCGGCACGCGGCAGTTGGACTGTGTCGCGGAGGCCACTAACACGACGATTTATCTGCTGTTGATGAAGGAGCGGGGCTTGCTGCACTGGCACAGCGTCGGCTATCCGCAACACCGTGGTCTTCTTAACCTGAAGTTTCCACACAATACGGCGGTTTTGATCGAAACAGACAGCAACAGACCATTCGCTGTAGATTCCTACTTCCACGCCAACGGGCAGCCGCCGGAAATTGTGCCGCTCGCCAGCTGGCTGGACGGATATGATCCCGGCACCTGATCGTGTGTGGCCGTTACAACCTGATCGCTGACGCCGCGGCTCTGCTTGATTTCTTCGCAATCGATCAGGTTCTGTTTGCAGCCGACGGACAGGTGGCAAGATACAACATCGCACCCGGTCAGAATGTTCCGATTGTCCGCAATACCGGTCAGGGTAACGAGCTGCTGCTGGCGCGCTGGGGACTGGTCCCTCACTGGTCCAGGGAACCCGGCACAAAATATTCAACCATCAATGCCCGTGCCGAGACAGTGGCAGAAAAACCAAGCTATCGTGACGCTTTTAAAGGCAAGCGTTGTCTGATTCCGGCAAACGGCTTCTACGAGTGGAGGCGCGATGCTGATAAGAAAACGCCGTATCACATCCGCGCGCCGGACAACCGCCTGCTAGCCTTCGCGGGTCTGTGGGATCATTGGGACAAACAAGGTGAAGGCTTTGACAGTTGTTCCATTATCGTCACAGCAGCCAACAGGACCATGCAAGCCATCCATGACCGTATGCCGGTCATCCTTAACCCGGCGCAATACAGCACCTGGCTGAATACGGCTCATTACAAGCGTGCGCAGCTGGAGTCGATGTTGGTTCCCTACGCTGGAAACCTGGAGACTCACCGGATCAGCCGCTTCGTGAACAGCCCGGCAAATGACGGGCCGGAATGTGTTGAGGCGGTATCAGACTGAGACAACCCGGTATGATTGAGAAAATAGTTTCCGGTGGCCAGACGGGTGTGGACAGAGCTGCCCTGGATGCCGCGCTGGGGGTCGGATTTCCCTGCGGTGGCTGGTGTCCGCCGGGTCGGCGCGCCGAGGATGGCCGCATTCCGGATAGATACCCCTTGCAGTGCATCGAGCAGGGCGGCTATCGGCAGCGTACCCGACGCAACGTCATTGATTCAGATGGCACCCTGATCGTCCATCATCATCGCTTGTCCGGTGGCACCCTGCTAACGCTGGAGTTCTGTGTCCAGCAGCACAAACCATTTGTATCGATCGATGCGGCGGAAGTATCGGTGCAACGGGGCGCCGACCTGCTGGAGGACTTTATCGAGAAAAACGCAATCAACGTGCTCAATGTCGCCGGTCCGCGTGGCAGCGGGTGGCCCGGTGCCTGTGCGTATACCACAGCGTTGATTTGCCGGTTTCTGAAGGGTGACTGATTGGGCTACTGCAAACCTGAGCCGCGTTGGCTGAGCGGTCCAGCAGGTCGGAGTAGTCCGGATATCGGCAATGGCACCCCGCTCTACCGACGACATCCGCTGCACCGCAGTCCACACGGATTGCGCTACCTATAGCTCAAACCGGCAACTGGACCACCATCACCGGAACATTGCAACGCCGGACCACACGCCGCGCCGTATTACCCATGACAGCGTCCTTTACCGAGCCGCGCTGGCCGCGCTTGCTGATGACCACCAGGTCGTAGCCGCCGCTGTGCGCTTCCTGCAGAATCTTTTCGACCGGTTCACCCGTTTCGACCTTCACATGGTAGGTCAAAACGGATTTGTCCGGCTGGCGGGACAGGCTCTCCTCGCAGAACTGCTGAACGCTGTCCTTGATCTCCACGTCGTCTCTTTTCCTCGATATCAGGATCCGTCTCGCCTCCTCAAGGTCCTCGGTCTTCAAATCCTTCCAGAGATCTTCGCTGATGTATCCGAGCAGGTATTTTTCGAAATCCCGGGTTTCCACCACGTGAAACACCGTCAGTACGGAATCGAAGCGCTGGGCGATGCTGGCAGCGTAAGGGAAGGCATGACGTCCGGACTCGGACAGGTCGGTGGTGTAGAGTATTTTCTTATACTCGAATTTCGGTAGAGTTTTCTGCGTTGACATCGCTCGCTTCCATCGCTGGGGGCGTGAACCGCTAGGCGGTACCCTTCTTGAACCAGTTCAACCATATCCCACTCAATAGCCAGGAGTAGGCCCAGGTACCGAAAAAGATAAGCACGAAGGCCACCAGGATATCGGTGCTGCTGCCGTTGAGGGTAAAGCCTGGAACATAACCGAACAGGAAGGGGCCCAGATAGAGAAATTTGGCAAACTTGAATGCGGTGAAGGCGGTCTTCCACATATTGGCTTTGGCGATGGTCGCACCCGCGAACGCTGCAATACAGACCGGCGGTGTGATATTGGAGTCCTGTGACAACCAGTAGACGATCATATGTGCGGCAATTTCGTTGACCCCCAGATGGGTGAGAGCGGGAACCGCCACCACCGCGGTGATCAGGTAGGCCGCGGTGACCGGTACGCCCATACCGAGCACCAGCGAGGCCAGCGCGATCAACAGAATAGTAAGGAATAACCGCCCATCGGCGAGTTCGATGACGATGTCCGCAAAGGTGAGCACCAGGCCGCTGTAGGTCAGTACACCGATAATAATGCCGATCACGCCGACAGTGGCGCCGATCTTCAGACTGCTCTCGGCGCCCGCGCGCGATGCCTCCAGGAACCCTTTGAGGCCGATGCGCGTATCAACCCGCACCCAGCTCACGGCGATACAGGTGAGTACGCCGAGGATCGCCGAATAACCCGGGGAGTAACCGGCAAGCATGAAGATGGTGATGGTGACCAGCGGCAGTACGTAGAACCATTCGCGCCGGAGGATCTGCGTGGCGCTGACCTTGGATCGCTCACCGACAATGTTGTGCTTCTTGGCCTCGTAGTGGACCATGACGAAAACACTGAAAAAATACATCAGCGCAGGGAACACGGCGACCAGCATGATCTGCGAGTAGGGCACACCGGTCAGTTCGGCCATGATGAAGCCACCGGCGCCCATGATAGGTGGCATGAACATGCCGCCGATTGAAGCGGCCGGCTCGATACCGCCGGCGATATGTGGTTTGAAACCGGCCTTTTTCATCATCGGGATGGTGAAAGCGCCGGTGGATACGGTGTTGGCGATGGCGCTGCCGGAAATGGAACCGAACAGGCCGCTGGCGATCACCGAGACCTTGCCCGGACCGCCGATCTTATGGCCCACGGCGGCCAGGGGGAAATCGATGAAAAACCGCTGGGCGCCGCTTTTTTCCAGAAAAGCGCCGAAGATTACGAACAGCACGATATAGGTGGCGAGCACGTTGGCCATGATGCCGAATACGCCATCGCTCTTGAAAAACAGGCTGGTGCAGAGGTCTGGAAAGGTATCGCCGGCGTGGGAGATAAGCTCCGGCGCGTACTCGCCGAATACGCCATAAAGCAACATCACGCCGCCGATAATCACGAATATGGAACCGACCACGCGACGAGCCAGTTCCACACCGATCAGCACGCCGACAACGGCGATGCTTTTGTCCAGTGTGGTCTCTGCACCGGCGCGGTAGTTGATCGCCTCGAAATTCAATATCCAGTAACCGATGGTGATGACCGACAGGATAATCAGCAGGTAATCGATCACCCTTCCCAGACGTGTCTTCGACTGATAAAGCAGGAACACCAGCACATAGGTAACAATGACGTAGATACCGCGATGGTACTGGGTCGCGGCAGGTTCGAGCACCGCAGAGTAGGAATAGAAGAGAACAAGGAAAAGCGACAGCAGATCGAAAACGGTTTGTTCAACTTTATTCAGTTTATCGAACATTCTTCCGCTACCTGCATGGAGTCTGTCTGGTGGGACCCACCGGCAACAAGAATCACCCTATTCCTGTTGTCGGTGGAGAAGCCGACCAATGCAAAGGATTTTCCCACATTTTCTGGCTGTTTCCCGCCCGCACAGCGGCGGGTGCTAGCAGACTTTTACAGCAGTCCTTTCTCTTTCCAGAAACGTTCTGCACCGGGGTGCAGGGGAGTGACAATGCCGTTGACGCCGGTTTCGACACTCATCTCCTTGAAGGTCTTTTTCTGCTGCCGCATGTGTGCCAGACCCTCGTCGGTGTAGATCTTGGACAACAGGTCGTAGACCACGTCAG
>JBDNAP010000408.1:0-4872 GCA_039768325.1 Thiogranum sp. | reverse complement strand
TGGCGGTGTCGCGCTGATGGCACGCCACGCGATTGCCCCGACTGAGCACCTCGACAATCCCGCCGGTGATGCGTAGATCGACACGCTGACCAATCAGCGAATGCGGCACGCTGAAGTAGCACCCGTCGAACTGGACATGGTAGTCCGGAGCAACCTTTGCGTGACGCCAAACGGCATACTCGTAGGCTGTCATGGGCAATGCGCGCAAGGCCGGAAGATCCAGCGTATTGAACAAACTGAGCCGTGACTCAGTGCGCCGCTGGAAGGGCCGTGCATTCAAGCCAGAGAGGAGGCTGGCGATGGCCTGGTTCAACTCGTCCAGCGAGAAGAATTCGTGGTGACGTAGCGCTGCCAAAATCCAGCGTTCCACCAAAAGCACGCCGGATTCAGCTTTGGCTTTCTTCTAAGTCGTCAACTGCTGGTTGTCCGGCGGATCCAGCGCTCCATGTATTCACCATTACCCACCCCTTCCACCCCTTGTTGGGTGAGCAGTTCGTACTGTCAACCCGGCGGTTGAACTGGGGCGAGGATCGTGTGATGTATCACGATCAGGAGGGCAAGCTTCAGTCTATGCCAACTGCATGGACCAGTGAAGCTGACAAGGATCTATTCGCGGACGTGTCGGCCGGCTCATGCTGGTTTCGAATGGATGACTTATGCGAACTTGCCGATTTACTGCACATGATGAAAACTGATCGTCAAAGACTGTCACGAGGTGTAAAGTGAAACATGCCGCAAGTGTAAACATAACTATGCCGCATATAATGCTGTGCACGGACATGGTGTGTGAATTAGGTTGTATTGGTAGTCGCAAATGTCAATGTGATGTTTCTAAGATATTGACAAATGATTATTTGCGGCGTATATATATTTACATTCAAGTTGTGATTCGATTCACTATGGCGAAGCGCAATACCAAGTCGGACCGTCTCAAGGATGCCGGCGTGCTCAACCCCCAGGCCGAGCGTGTTCTGGCTCCTGAGTTTCAGATCGACACGTTCTTCGACCCACGTGATTTGTTACAGGTGAAGTACGAGATGCTACGCATGGTGCGCCAGGAAGGTGCAACAAAGGCGGAGGCTGCCGAACGTTTCGGTCTGTCACGTCCCACCCTCTATCAGGCGCAGGCAGCCTTTGATCGCGACGGGCTGGCTGGACTATTACCCCGGCAACGGGGGCCCAAAGGCGCTCACAAACTCGATGCCCGGATCATGGCTTTCATCGACTCTCATCTCGACGAGGGTGGTCCGATACAGGCACGTCGCCTGGCACTACTTGTCGAAGCAGAATTTGGCCTTCAGGTACATCCGCGCAGCATTGAACGAGCACTGCAGCGGAAAAAAAAACGCCAACAGAAATAGCGCCTGTCGATTTACCACCGGCAGCGATTTCGGTATACGAGACGCTGCGTTTGCAAGTGTTCAACGGTGGCTCGCTCAGAACAGGGCTGGCGGCGGTGTGCTACCACGGCATGTTGCGAGGCCTCCAGATGCTCTCACGTGACACGACCACTTCGTCACAATCCGCACCCAGTCCAGCCCCTTCAGTACCTACCAACGATGCCCTGGTCCGGCAGTTGGCAACCATGATCCTCAACGTGCAAGCGGAGTCCCGACATGCTTACTGAGTCTCATCAGAAAATAACCAGCAATCATCTTGAGCGCGATGCGTTTCTCTACATCCGGCAATCCTCATTACGCCAGGTGTTCGAGAATCAGGAAAGTACCAAACGGCAGTATGCACTGCGCGAGCGCGCTATCGCATTGGGCTGGCCCAGCGAACGGATACATGTCATTGACAGCGATTTAGGTCAGTCCGGTGCGCAAAGCACAGGTCGAGATGGCTTTTCACATCTGGTCAGTGAAGTAGCGATGGGGCATGTGGGCATCGTACTGGGACTGGAGGTATCGCGACTGGCGCGCAATAACGCGGACTGGCATCGCTTGCTGGAGCTCTCTGCCATGGCAAACACCCTGATTCTGGATGAGGACGGGGTGTATGATCCAACACAGTTCAATGATCGATTGCTCCTTGGTCTAAAAGGGGCAATGAGTGAGGCAGAGCTGCATGTGCTCAAGGCTCGTTTACAGGGCGGTATCCGCAATAAAGCAATGCGTGGAGAGCTTGAACTGCCGCTACCGATTGGATTGGTTTATCAACCCGATAAAACCGTCGTACTCGACCCTGATACACAGATCCAGCACTCAGTACGCTGGCTCTTTGAGACGTTCCGTCACGCAGGTTCTGCGATGGCTGTCTTGAAGCGTTTCAAGAGTGAAGGATTGGAGTTCCCTGTTCGAGTGCGGCGCGGAATAGGCAAGGGAGATCTGCACTGGGGTTCGCTCAATCATTCACGCATCGTGCAGATTCTGCACAACCCTCGCTATGCAGGGGCATTTGTCTACGGCAGAACACGCACAGGGCGCAATGCAAAGATGCAACCGACACCTGTCAAGGTGGCACAAGAGAATTGGCAAGTGCTCATCCGGGAGGCACACGTTGGCTACATCACCTGGAAGGAGTTTGAGCAGAATCAGGTAACGCTGAGTCGTAATGCCGGTGGATTTGGCAACGGTCGCCGCGGCAGCGTTCCACGCGAAGGCACCGGATTACTGCAAGGACGGGTACTGTGTGGATTCTGCGGTACCAAGATGCGGGTACGCTACCAGAAGGTCGGTGGCAACATGGAGCCTTACTATCAATGTGACGAGGCCTCTGTACGTCATGCCGGTACTTTATGTCAGTCGATTCGTGGGAGCCATATCGATAAGGCCATAGAGGCGTTGTTGCTTGAGCTTGTCGCCACCCCAGCTCTGGAGGCGGCGCTAGCGGTGCAGCAGGAAATCACTGATCGTATTGCAGAAGCGGATGCTCTGCGCGGGGCTCGTCTTGAGCGTGCTCGATACGAGGCTGAGCTATCACGTCGCCGCTTCATCGCCGTGGATCCCGACAATCGACTGGTCGCCGATACACTTGAGGCCGATTGGAATGAGCAGTTGCGTCAGCTGGATGCCTTGCAACAAGATCAGGACAGACAACGTGATGCCGACCAGCAGCTACTATCAGAGGAGTCACGGAACCGCGTATTGCAGCTGGCAAAGGACTTTCCGCGAGTATGGTCTGACAAACGCACCACACCCATCGAACGCAAACGCATGGTGGCCTTGTTGATTGAGGACGTCACCCTGCTCAAACAAGACACCATCGACATCCATGTTCGATTTCGTGGTGGTCAGACACAATCGTTGAACGTACCCTGTCCACTTCCTATCGCAAAAATACGTAAAGTGTGTCCAACCGTGGTTGACACTTTGGATTCGCTGCTTGAGACTTACAATGATGCGCAAGCTGCAGAACAGCTGAACAAGCTGGGACATCGCAACTGGAAGGGTGAGGAGTTCACTGGGAAACGCGTGTCATTCGTGCGCAGAACTTATCACCTCAAAAGCCGCTATGCACGCCTGCGTGAGCGCGGGTTTATCAACGCCACCGAGATGAGCATGCGTTTGGGTATATCCAAGACAACAGTCTACGAGTGGGCCCGTGACGGGCTACTACAGCGAGAGGCATGGGCCTGCGGTAAGAAATGCCTCTTCGCCACGCAGCCCGGTATGATTATCAGGAAAGGGTGCGGCGGCCGCGGTGCCAAGCCACCTGAAGTATCCATCGTTCCATCGTCCACACAGGAGACAGTATGAACCCTTCACCTTATCTTTTGGGCGATACGGTCTGGCAGGGATGATGGCTGTCATGTAGTGATCACTCCATTGCTCATAAGACGCATTGAGTACCGGTACGTACCGGTGAGTTTTGGTGACCGCGCTCTTCAAATTATCCGGAATCGTGAGCGTCGCCCAACCGCCGAAGAACTCTGCTGCCTTGCAATGTGCATCAATCCAGTCAGATTCCTTTTGCGATAGGGATGCGCACGCAAAGGTGTAATTGGACGCACCCAGTACAGCGACAAATATTTGTGCGCTGAGGTATTCACCGGTACGGACATCAACAACAGGCACCGTCGGGCCACAGTAGTCGACGAAGACTTTCTCACCAGCCACATGGTTCTGACGCATCGAGCGTTTCTGCCGCCCCTGCCAGGTACGGTATCGGTGACAGAACTGCGAGTAGCTGTAGCCATCGTCAACGTGTACCTGACGGTACTCTTCCCATGCCAGCTGCTTGGTCATACCCGGTGACTTCAGCTCGACATGAATATGGGCAAAGTTCGGCTCGGTGAATCGGCGCTGCGCGCTATCAGGGCGCTGATCCGGGAACAGGGCCAGTTCCAGCGCACGCTCGTCCACGTCCGGTGGCAGGGGCCAGCTCAGCCCCGCATTGCGTGCCCGGGTCAGGTAGTTACCGACCGTGCCGTAGCCGATTTTCTGGGCACGCGAGATTTCACGCTGGCTAAGACCAGCCTGATGGTAAAGACGAAGAACGGTATGAATTTTCCGCATTGGTAACCTCGTTCGTGACACGCCGTGCTCCGGTGGATTGAGACAAGCCGGACAGCGTACCAATAAGGGTTAGAAAACAATGCGTTGGAAAGGATTCTGGAATTAACTGATCAGTGATTCTGGAATGTGATCACCGAATCTGGATAAGTCGCCCAAAGTGACCACTTAAAACCAGAATCGCTGATCAGATAAAACCAGATCAGGTGATCACTTTGTTCCAGAATGGGTGACCAGATTGGGCCGGAATACGCACATAGGCGTGGGGGACCGAATAGTCGTTCAGATCAAAGCGGATATAGGGCGTCTTGGGCACGCGAACCTCGATCCGCTGCTCTGTCGGCCAGGGGTTATCCGGCAGCGCGATGAGGTGTTCGCGCTCGCGCGTGAAAGCCTCTCGCACTGTCATCGACCTATC
>JBDNAP010000061.1:0-13034 GCA_039768325.1 Thiogranum sp. | reverse complement strand
TCTGCTGCTTATGGGATTCGCGGGCATGTTTCTCATACCTGTGGCTATGATGTTGTTCGGCAGTTTCAAGCCGGATGATCAGGTGCTTGCACAAGCCGGCCGTTTAGGCCACTTGCTTCCCGCTGAATTCAGCTGGTACAACTATCGGGATGTCTTTGCACGGGTTCCATTTGCACGTTATCTGTTTAATTCGGCATTTATCAGCCTATGTATCGTGGCAGGCGGCCTGCTGGTTAATTCCCTGGCCGCCTATGCCTTTGCCCGCCTGCGGTGGCCGGGCAGGGACTGGATGTTAATGGTGGTTGTTGCCTTAATGATTATTCCCCTGGAAGCCATTGCCGTTCCGCTGTTTTATGAAGTGACGCTGTTAGGCTGGCGCGATACCTACTGGGTGCAGATCATCCCCTTTATAGCCAACGCCTTTTCCATATACCTGTTTTATACCTTTTTCCTCGGTTTGCCCCGAGAGCTGGAAGAGGCCGCGCGCATCGACGGGGCAGGACCGTGGCGAATCTTTTTCCGTATCGTGATGCCCAATGCCAAACCGGTATTTGCGACCGTGGCAATCCTGAACCTGCTCACCCAGTGGGGCGCATTTCTTTGGCCATTGATGGTGACGCACAGTGAAGCGGTTCGGCCTCTGCCTCTGGGCATAGCCACGTTTTATTCCCTGCCACCCCTGCAATGGGGCGATATTTTCGCATTCGGTGTCATGATGGTCACACCTGTGTTGCTGATTTTTGTGCTGTTCCAACACTGGTTTGTGCAAAGTGTGGCGACCACGGGTGTCAAGGGGTGAGGTATGGCCAGCGTTGAATTGAGGAGTATAAGCAAACACTTTGAGAACGGTACCCAGGCGGTAAAAGACTTTGCCTTGACGATAGAAGATGGTGAACTGGTGGTGCTGGTCGGGCCTTCGGGCTGTGGGAAATCGACACTGTTGCGACTGTTGGCAGGCCTGGAAAACACAAGTAAAGGCGAAATACTCATCGATGGTAAGAACGTGAATCAAGCGACGCCACAACAGCGGAATGTTGCGATGGTGTTTCAGAACTACGCCCTTTATCCGCACATGACAGTCCGTGCCAATCTTGAATTTCCATTGCGTATGTCGCATACACCAAAAAAACAGATCAACAGCAGGGTTGGCGAAATCGCAGACATTCTGCAGTTGTCGGCGTTAATGGATCGCAGACCCGGACAGTTATCCGGTGGCCAGCGGCAACGTGTTGCCATGGGGCGTGCTCTGGTGCGGGACCCCAGTGTATTTTTGCTGGATGAACCTCTATCCAATCTGGATGCGAGTATGCGCGCGCAGATACGTGCGGAAATTTCACGCATCCAGAAACGCCTCAAGACAACAACCCTGTACGTGACGCATGATCAGGTCGAGGCGATGACTCTGGGGGACCGGGTGGTGGTGCTCGATCACGGGGAGTTACAGCAGATCGCCACCCCGCAGGAACTTTACGAGCACCCGCAGAACAGTTTTGTGGCAAACTTCATCGGCAGCCCGGGCATGAACATCCTGCCGTCCGGGTTGATCGACAGGGGGGATGGACGGCTGGACCTCAGCTTGGGCGGCCAACAGATCCACCTTGTTCCGGAACGACAGGTGTACGAAAAGCTTGTGCCCTATTCCGGGCAGGCGGTTTATACGGGTATACGGCCGGAAGCATTCGCAACCAGGTCGAAGGAATCGAGTATTGAACTGAAAACAAATGTTGCAGCAGTCGAGTTTCTTGGCCATGAGACTCTGGCCTGTTTGTTTTTACCGGGGACAGCGTCGATGCATACTGACCAGCCACTCGCCGCGCGCCTGCCGGGGCAGTTTCAACAGCGCGGGGACGATGTGAGCGTTTTCTACATTGAGCAGGAGGCCCTCTATTTTTTCAATAAAGCCGGGCGTAATATCCTGATGGAAGGGTCTGGTAACCCGCCATCGCTTGCAGGAGCGGTCTCCTGACCGTGTCTGTACCCTGAACGAAGAGAGGGCGACGCTGCTCAACGGCATACCGGTGTTAATAGCGGAGTTCCGAACTGTCTGCTGAACCATCGCAGCTTATTGCGGTGGAGTTTCAGGGGGTGGCAGCTCAAATTCCTCTTCCCGCGCCTTGTTCTGTAAGGCCTGACCACTCTTTTCCAGTACTTCACCACCTTTCTCGATCAAGGTCTCGCTGGTCTTCTTGATGGATTCCTGAAAGGTTGGCTCAATAAACGGGTTGCTGAGCAGTGGCCGGTCCTGGCCGAGATTGAAGCCAAACCAGATACCTGAGGGTATGCCGATGATAAGACCGAAAATCATTCCTTTTACGCGTTTCATATTTGATTTTCCTCAATAGGAGCTTTCACGATATTAAAGAATTGAACGGTTCAATGACAACCGGCTCTGCCAGTTGTACTCAAGTGTAACGAGGTGAAAAGCGGGGCAGGGACAAAACGCGGTTTGCGTCACCGGGCTTGAGAGACCTGCTTGTTCAGGAAAATACCTAGCGGTTCGTCAGACTTTTCAATATGAATCGTCGCCCAGGCCTTGAGGTCCATCATGACCGCAAATGACAGCAGCAGATCGCCGCTGCGGAATTGTTCCGCAAGGCTCACAATGTGTTGCATGAGTCGGTCATGATCCGCCTTGTGCTTCGCGAAATCCGGGTACTGGTGCTGCGACATTAGTTGCTCTTCATAAGCGAAGTGTTGCTGCGTGTGCTCAACCAGTGCCACTATTATTGCATCGAGGGTTTCGCGGCCCTCGCGTTGTGTCATGGCCTGGTGCAGCCGGTTGACCAGCCCGATCAGTGCCGCGTGCTGAGCATCAATCTCCAGGACACCGACCTTTGGCGCCTCTTCCGCTTTAATCAGTTCCAAATCGATACGTCTCCTGTCAGTACGTTTCGCGAATGCCTGTGTCGGCGTAACTCGCGCAGATCTTAGTATAGGCCAAATGAATACCCGATGGGCCCACTGAAAAATGAGTCTAATTATCATTTATCAGCGACCACCCTGAACCTGACGGAGGACAGTGGAGACTTGCGGCAGGGTTTATCGCGGTCGCCTCTGTCAGTCCTATAACACCTTGTTTTGTGGGTTTAAACGCTTAGTGGCAGCGTGCTGCAACGGCGCTGCTGCAAGCGTGCTTTGCTATCTATAAAGTTTTATCAGCGCGAGGCGACAACCTGTTTTGAACATGCCCTGCGGCGGGGCCCTGGCTATGGACGTCAAAACGAGGTTGTTATGAGCGGTGAGGCGGTACTTGTTCCTCTTATCTGGGAATCCATCACCGGTGTTGCCGACGCAGTGGAAGCCACTGTTGCGGCGCGCAAGGAAGCGGCACGAAGCAGGGCCGAAGCGCAGCGCGAGCGCATTCAGGAATGGCAGGATTACCAGGTGCGGCAACAGCATACACAGGCCCAACTGAGGCTATCCCGTGAAGCTGTCAGCCAGGCCCGGCAACAACTGATCAACAGCGGTCTACAGCAAGCCGCAACACGGGTGCACAGCGGCGCCGCGGCAGAAGGCTTTGTCAAGCAAGGCGATGCAGCGTCCGGCGAGCGGGCAGCCGGGTTGCTGGCGCATATCGACCGGCAACTGTCGTCGCTGCCTGCCGAGTTGTTCAACGACGAGGCCTTGCCCTTCGACCGTCTGCGCAGCCAGTTGCAGCGTATGCAGCGGGCGTCGGCACTGACTGTCGATGAAGTGGATGCACTGGACAGTACCTTGCAGCGCAGCTTCGCTGACTATGTTCAGCGCGCCGATCAGGAGACTGAACGGCAGGGTAAACATCTGGCCAATGCAGAACGACTTTTGACGCAGATTCTCGAAGCGCGTGAACTCAGCATGGGTGACGAGGATGCTGAGGCGTTGCAGCGGCTGCAACAGAAACTGATGACGCTGCTTACCGAACAGCAGGTTTCACCGGCCGCCCTGGATGTGATCAGCAATCGCTTCAAGCGCTTGCGCGACAGGGTCGAACGCACTGTGGCAGATGACGAAATGAACGACTTTCTGGCCGGGCGTGTCACCCACCATTTGAACGCTATGGGCTACGTTACCCGCACGGCGTTTTCTGAAAAGCGGGCGGGCACGCGCCGAAACGCCGAATTCTATTTACCGGACGGTGATCGCTTGCGCGTCGCCCTGCAGGCGGATTTGAAAATGGGCTTCCAACTGTCCCACGAAACCGGGACCATGATCGAAAAAACCCTGACCGGCGAGGCCTTGGGCTTCTTTCGTCAACAGGAGGCGCGCTGGTGCCGTGACATGAAGGAACTGATACGCCGGCTCATTAAGGACGGTGTGCCTTACGAGGTGCAGTTCGAGCGAGATGTGCCGGATGAATCCATTCCGGTGGTGGTTATGGAAAGCGTCGATGAACTCCTGGATGAGGAAGACGAGGATCAACGCCCGCATCGACGTAAGAGGGAGCGACAACTCAGATGATCGTCATTGACGAGGAAACGCCACGCTGGATACGTGAACTGGAACGATTCGTACATGTTAAAAGCCTGCTGCTCGTGCACGGCAACATCCTGGACCTGGTGTCGTTTCCGGTGTCGCGCAGCGACGCTGGCGGGGTCTACTGGACGGAGGGCGAACTGTCCGGTTTTTTTAACCGTTTTCTCGCGGGTCTTGGGTATGAAATCGTCGGCTCCTTTGATCCGGTTGCAGGTTTGCGTTTCGCCGACGACGACATGAGCGGGCGTTATGAAACACTGACCGGGACGCGCGTTACGCAGGCCACGGCGAACGAAAAGCCCGCGCGTGGCGGCCGGCAGGATAGTAACAGCCTGATCGACGCCAACACGGTCATGGATGGTGTCAGCGCGGCGGTTAACAACCGTGACATCCCCAGCGCTTTCGTTTTCCATTTTTCATCGCGTTTACTGGATTCGCCCGACCATCTATCGCGCCAGGAGCGCGCCCTGTTCACCCGCCTGTTGAAGGCCTCGTTGCAGGCCAAAGAGGTGCTGCGTGATGACCGGCGCTGGAGCAATGTAATTGTCCTGGTGTGCGACAAGATTAATGACCTCCCGGTTTTCCTCTACCTGAACAATCCGCGCGCTCGATCCATTCACCTGGAAAACCCACATCAACAGGAACGCATCCGTTATTTCGAGGCTTCCTATCGCAGTTTTTATAACAGCGAGGGGGAACAGCCGTGCGCGGAACTGGCCGCACAGTTCGGCGCTTCAACAGAAGGCTTTTCCTATTACGAAATGATGAGCCTGGTGGGCTTGTCGCGGCGTGAACAGATTCCGGTCAAAGAACTGCAAAAGCTGGTGGATCGTTTCAAATACGGTATCACCGAAAGCGCCTGGGACAAGATCGATAAAACCCGACTCGATCAGGCCAGCGAATTCTTCTACGGACGCATCAAGGGCCAGGACAATGCGGTGGAGCGTGTTCTATCCATCATCAAACGGGCCAAGCTGGGTATGGCCGCCGGTTCCGGCAAGCGGAATCAGCGCCCGCGCGGCGTGTTGTTTTTCGCCGGTCCAACCGGCGTTGGTAAAACCGAGGTCGCCAAGGGGATGGCCGAGTTGCTGTTCGGTCAGCGTGACCGGCTGGTGCGTTTCGACATGAGCGAATACGCTGCGGCACACGCCGATCAGAAGCTGCTGGGATCGCCACCCGGTTACGTGGGTTACGAAGAGGGTGGCCAGCTGACCAACGCCATCAAGGAAAACCCGTTCTCGGTGTTGTTGTTCGACGAGATCGAGAAAGCACACCCGAGTATTTTCGACAAGTTTCTGCAGGTTCTCGACGACGGCCGTCTGACCGATGGTAAAGGCGAGACGGTCTATTTTTCTGAATGCATTATCGTATTTACCAGCAACCTGGGTACCGTTGCCGAATCGCACGACGGTCGTGATGTGCTGGTGACGCCCGACATGGCTTACGACAAGGTACGCGAAACCATTCTCGGCCGCATCCGCGATCATTTTTACTTTACCCTGGGGCGTCCGGAGATTCTTAACCGTTTCGGAGACAACTTTGTGGTGTTCGACTTTATCAGATCGCCGGCCGATGCCGCTATTGTCGAGCTGTTGATCAGGCAACTGCAGGCGGCCTTGCGCGAAGAGCGTGGTATTGAACTGGTGGTGGAGTCGGCTGTGGCAGACAGCCTGAACCGGCTGGCAGGGGAAAACCTGGCGTTCGGCGGGCGCGGCATCCGTAATGTCATTGACAGTGCACTGGTGAACCCGCTGGCTGCCTGGCTATTCGATAACAATGTCGAAGGCGACACATGCTTGCGTCTGACCGCCTGTGTCGACCACGGCGCGGGCGCGTTGCAACGTTTCGGGCTGGATATCGAGCAGGTTTAGGCATGGAGCTGAAACTCTACAATCTTGCCTATCCGGTTACTGCCCTGGGGCCAGGCCGCCGCGTGGCGGTGTGGGTGGCCGGATGCCCGTTACGCTGCAAAGGCTGTATTACACCGCATTTATTGTCCAGTGATGCCGGCAAAAGTATCGCCGTGTCTCAACTGGCGCAACGCCTGCTGCGCTTAGCCGTCCCACTCGATGGTGTGACGCTGACCGGTGGGGAGCCGTTTGCACAGGCCGAAGCGTTGGCTACCCTGCTGCGTCTGGTGAAAGTCGAACGACCGCACTGGAATGTTTTGACGTTCAGCGGCTTCACGCTCAGGCAATGGCGACGCGGCAACACCACCCAGCGGCAGCTGTTGCAGCAGATCGATGTCCTGGTTGACGGTCCCTACGTAGCAGGGCGACCGGGCAGGCATCCGCTCACCGCGTCGGCAAATCAACAGTTGCATCTGTTGACGCCACGGGCACAGACACTGAAACCTGCGCTGGACGCATTACCGGTGAACAGTGCCAACCTGGGGCTTAGTCCGCGTGGGGAGGACTGTCTGATCGGTATCGTGGATCCCGATGCGCGCCGGCGATTACACCGTGGCTTGCGACTCACCGTCCCCGACCTCGAGCAAACTACGGAATCAGGGGGCCGGCCCCATGCCGATTTTTATTAAAGTATGTCCCAAGTGCGGACACCATAATCCCGAATACGAAAACGCCTGCGCCGTGTGCACCGACTTCATCGGTATGGAAACGCCGATACCGGCGCCTTCGTCTGCCAGCCAGCCGCAACCCGCCAGCGCCGGGGAGCTGGAAGACGACCAGTCGATCGGTCAGCTGCAGAAGGGCACTGTGACAGCGCCGCAGACAGCTCGAGCACAGATGCAGCCGACCCTCTATTTGCAGGTGTTAGGTTCGGAGCAGATTTTCGAAGTACGTGACGGCTGGACTGTAGGTCAGTCCCATACCTCCAGCACAGCCGACCTGCAACTGCGCGATCTGCCGGGAATCAACTACCTGCACCGCAACCACTGCCGTTTTTCCTGCCTGAATGGCGACTGGCAGGTCACGCCCATCGATCAGCGGCAATTCGGCCGGGACTTTACCAACCCGACCGCTGTCAACCACGCGACACTCCCTCCCGGTGAGGCGCATAGCATTAAAAACGGTGATCAACTGAGCCTCGCCAACCTGAAAGTCGTGGTCAGGATCATCTAGGCCAGTCGCCATGAATGGAAACTTTACTGATGAGTACGGAAGTTAGCCGACATAAGCTTTCGGGACCGCCGGCCGCATGGACGCGGCCGTCGAGCGTACAGGAATGTATTCACCGCGTGTCCCGACAGCTTATGTCGGACAACTTCCGCACGCTTTAGCAAGACAGCACGTTCGGGTTGAATCATGCTGATATTCGACATCTGCGGCGCTACCCATCCGGGCCGAGTTCGCAAACACAACGAAGACCATATTCTGATTGGTCGCTTCGTAAAGAACAGCGGACAGCTGGCCCTGTCTTTCAGTGGCGACGATGATTTCGCCACCGCTTACGGTATGTTGTTGTGTGTTGCCGATGGCATCGGCGGTGAGGCAGGTGGTGAAATGGCCAGTCGCTTGACGCTGACGATCCTGGACAAAGCTTTTTATGCGGTCGTGAATCCGGATGCCGAAGCTATTGTTCCCCTGCTGCGCCAGGCGGCGGATCACGCCAATAAGCACGTAAGGGAGGTCGCCGCCAATGGGAAAGAATACGCCGATATGGGCTCGACCCTGAGCGGCATCTGCCTCATGGGGGGACGATACTGGGTCGTTAATGCCGGCGACAGTCGCGTCTACCGTTATCGCAACGGCCAGCTAAAACCGCTAAGCAACGATGATACCTTGGCGGCACGGGCAGTACGTAGCGGTGCAATGACATTCGAACAGGCTGCGCACAGCCCGGACAGTCATATACTCACCAACTATTTGGGAGCCGCTGACTTCAGTCTGGCCGTCGACAGCGGGCCTGCACTGCGCGACGCTGACTGCCTGTTGATCTGTTCCGATGGCCTTTATGACATGGTGGATGACGATACGCTGGCCCGGTGCCTGGAGCAGTTTAATGCCTCGGGTGTCTCCTGTGCGGATCAGGCCGGTCGTCTTGTCGCACTGGCCAATGAGCGTGGTGGCAGGGATAACATCTCGTTGATTCTGATAATGGTGTGTCATGAGCCGGGATGACGATACACCGGTCACCAGCCGGCTGGAAGAGGGCAGCGACACCGCTGTCACCCAGCGTATGCCGTCACCAGCCGGGGTAACGCAACGTATGGCCGTCGACGAATCGGTTACCCGACGTCTGGATCCTGCGCCGGCGGTGGATGACGATCAGCTGGCGCAGCAGGTAACGGCAAGACTGCATGACGAGGCGCCACTCATGTCGGCGCTGCAACTGCAGGCCGGCAACCAGATTGCCGATCGCTACCGCGTGCAGGCTGGGCCGCTGGGCGGCATCAGCGGAGAAGCGGAAATCTACCGTTGTCTCGACGAACGCACCGGCAGTCAGGTGGTGGTTAAACTCTACCGCCACGATATGGCGCCCAAGCGAGAGGTATTGAAAGGCCTGCTCGGTCTCAATCATCCGGATATAGTCAGCATCAAGGATTATGGCAGCTGGACGGGACGTTTTTATGAGGCCATGGAGTACTGTGAAGGCGGTTCCATGGCGGATGTCATGCCGTTTAGCGAGCAGCGGCTGCGGGAGCACATCGGGCAGATAATCAACGGACTGCGTTACTGCCACCGGCAGGGTATCATCCATCGCGATATCAAGCCCAACAACCTGTTTTTCCGTGATGCAGCGTGCAACGAGTCGGTGTTGGGGGATTTCGGTATCAGCTCAATACTGGATCCCGACAATGAGGGTGTGCGTGTCACGCAAACCGCTGCCAACCTGACGCTCGATTACGCCGCCCCCGAGTTGCTCGATGGGCATAAGGTAGGACCTAAAACCGATTACTATTCGCTGGGGGTGACGTTGATTCACCTGCTGCTGGGCTATTCACCGTTCCGAAACATGTCCAACACGGATATCCTGGTAGCGCATTTGCGCGGTCGTATTGACTACCCGCAACACCTGTCCGCCGAGTTTGAGCAGCTTCTGCGCGGTCTGTTGCAGATCAGCCCCGATAACCGCTGGGCTTACCGCCAGGTCCATGCATGGCTTCGCGGACAGCCGGTCGTGCGCGATGATGGCTCGGCCTGGAGTGAACAACAGCCGCCGACAACGAGCACCGGTTATCCAGGCTATCCGGAAGCACGGACGTCGCAGCAACTGGCGCAGGCACTGGAGCATTTTGACGCCGCCAGGCAGCTTTTTCGCGGTGATATCCGCCGCTGGTTATTTGATCAGCACGATCCGGCGCTGGCCGAACGCGTCGAAGAAATCGAAGAAAACTATACCGATGATCCGCAAACCGGGTTGCAGAAACTGCGCTTCCTGCTCGACCCGACATTGCCGTTGCGAATACAACAACATGAGGTATACAGTCTGGACGACCTGCTGAATTTGCTGACAGCCGACGACGCTGCCATCAATGAAAGCATTGCGCAGCTGCTGTTCGGCGGTTCACTGCTCGCCTGGATGGACACATTGAACAAGGTCGGAAACCGCCAGAGCCTGCTGGAAAAGGTCTCCCTGATCCGCGAGAAGCTACGTTATAAAGACACCGGTCTTGCCCTCTTTGCCTTGCGTTGTACGCTGGATCCGGACCAGCCGCTGCCATTGATCCGCGATATCAAGTTGCAGCATCCCGGTCAAATCGAAGTCGTGTTGCGTAAGGCGCCACAGGCGAAAAAGGCATTGGCGCAACGGGTGATGGCGGGTTATTTTGAACAGTGGCTGCGTGCCGCGCAGTTTCCCGGCTGGGAAGAGGATGTCAGTTTTATACGCAATTGCCGTATTGCCTACCCCAACCAGGAGGCTTTGTTGACACGGGCCATCCGCTGGCGTTTTCAACCCGACCAGCCTTTTCCTTTTGCCGGCAAAGGTATCGGCGATCCCAGGAAACTGGCGGCACTGATCGATGCTGATGAGCGTTCGCGAAAACAGGGGCTCAAGTTACTGGCCGGCGGCTGGATTCGCGCCTGGCTAGTGGCCACCGGTCGCCTGGCGAATCCGGATGTTCTGGACCAGGTGTTGTGGAATCCGCAAAGCAGCGAGCAGAGCAAGCTGGAAGCGGTTCTGCAACTCATGGACCCTGAATTGCCCAGTCCACAACTGTCGGTCAAGTTTACGCGCATAAACTTTGGCCAGCTGGATGCGGAGCAACCACGTTCGAAAACCATCGTTATTCGCAACGCCGGACGTGGCCACCTGAGCGGTGACCTGCGCCTGCAGGATTATGATCGCGGGTTCACCATTGATAGTAGCACCATCGAGGGCAATGAAACCGTGATTCACCTCAGTGCCAGTTCACTGGGCATGCCTGAAAACAGCAGACAACAAACCACGCTGAGTATATCCAGCAACGGCGGCGATCATACCATTAACCTCGCCTACCAGGTGCCCCGCCGACAGCGGCAGCGCGAACTTCCAGACTTGCAGGAGATCGTGCTTACGTTTTTCCAGCATGTCAATCCGCGCTATCTGATCACGGTTGGCATTCTTCTGTTTTTTATTATCAACCTTACTTTCTGTCACGACGCCGGCGATATTCCGTTCTGACCGTCTATATCGCCGCCGGATTGTTGCGGACAAATGACTGCCGGGCGCGGGGTACACTAGCGCCGGGCGCTATCAGCTGTGCCATTCAGCAGTTCCGTGTCAGTGCGATCATCGCGAATATGCCGGGCGGCAACGACGAGCCACTCGCCGTCTATCTTTCTGAGCATAACCTCGATGAGATGACTCTCGAAAAACTGTCCTTGTTCGCCCCGCCTCGATCCCAGCGCGGTGCCTTGTACCTCGACCCGCGCGCGGTCTCCGTCGACCGTGATCCCCGGATCGTGCAGGGCGAGTTCCAGCTTTTCCAGCTTGATACGGCCCCGTATCACGCGTTGAACCAGTTCCTGCCGGCTGGCAATTTCATATTTCCGGTAGCCGGCGTTGGTCAGGTCAAAGGTCGTCTGTGCATCGAAATACTGGCCGATCTGTCTACCCTTTGTTGCCTGCTGCATACCGCTTTCCGCGCCATGAATCTCCGTCAGGTTACGAAGCTGTTCCAGCTGTTCCGCTATCTTTTTTTCTTCACTACTACTGAGGAATAGCGCTACGACCAGGACCGCCACGGCGATCGGTACAATAAACAGGTAATGTTTCAAGCGCTTAACCGGTCTCTCCAGTACACGCGACAGAGTCGCTCAAGCCTCGATCCAGGTCCGCATAGTCTGGCTCCACTCCCAGTACCGTCCGCATCCGTGTGATGTCCAGTCGTTTGGACTCTGACAGATAACTCAGCATCTCCCTGCTCAGGATTTGCTCGGCTTCCGTTCTTGAGATTTGCTCCGGCCGGGGCAGGCTGAGGGCATCGGCGACGCGGTTGAAGTAGTCGGTCATGGTGCTGGGATGGCCATCGCTGACGTGGACCACACCGATGAAGTCGTTACTGGCGGCGGCCAGGCAGGCGCGTATCAGGTCGTGCACGTGGATTCGGTTACTGTAGGGCGAATCCGTTTCGGCCAGAACTGGTAGATTCTGTTCCAGCCGGGCGTTGGGCAGGCGCCGGGGGCCGTATATGCCCGGTACGCGGACAATGGTATAGGCTACCTGGCGGGTGTCGCACCATTGCTGGAGTTGCCGCTCGGCATCGGCCCGCCGACAGGCGCGGTCGGTTTGGGGGCTTATGGGCGCGGCTTCGGTGATCCAGCGTCCGCCACAGTCACCATAGACCCCTGTGGTGCTGATAAGCACGATCTTCGCCGGCCGTTGCTTTGCCAGGCTGTGGAGCCAGTGGCCGATGCGCTGGTCGCTGCGGCCCGTCGCTGTGGGTGGTGCGAAGTAGAATACCCGATGCCCCTCCACGGGTGGCGACGGGCCGGTATCCAGATCCATCGCGCGAGCGCTGATGCCGAGGTCCTGAAGGTGGCGGGCACTCGATTCACTGTGCACCACGCCGAGCAGGCCGGGTGCTTGCTGTTTGACCTGAACGGCCAGCCGGGCGCCTACATAGCCGCAGCCAATGATGGTGATAGGTGGCATGTTTGATGGCGCCGTGTCGGCGCGGCGTCTCCCGGGCGGTTGGTAGAGGTATGAGGCTATTATCGGCGTCGTTCCGCCGTAAGCCAAGCGGCACTCTCACCGGCCCTTGCCGAACCGAATGTCCGATAGCTGACATGCCTTGACTGGACAGGCTGTGCCCCAGGGCACCCTCTCTCGCCTGACGGCGATTCACCTTGTGCCCCAGGGCACCCTCTCTCGCCTGACGGCGATTCACCTTGTGCCCCAGGGCACCCTCTCTCGCCTGACGGCGATTCACCTTGTGAATACGTCCCTGTACGCTCGATGACCGCTTCCCTCGGCAATTGCTCCTGCATTGCCCTACCTTCGCCCATCCCTGGACTCGTGCGGCCAACAGTCTTGTAAAGTCTGCGCTCTGCATCTTCGTACTCACTTAAATTATTACCAGTAACACCGCGATGAGCGCGAAGGTAACGCTGACTACCGCTATCTGACTTTTTTCATCCATCGTCTTCCTACCTTATTTTCAAGGTTGCCAAACCGGACAACACTAAAATGACGGT
>JBDNAP010000407.1:0-15214 GCA_039768325.1 Thiogranum sp. | reverse complement strand
TTTTGAACAGGAAGACTGGTTAGAGAAATGAACTCTAACCAACTGAATGGTATAGGGAAATATTGGTCGGGGCGAGAGGATTTGAACCTCCGACCACCTGCACCCCATGCAGGTGCGCTACCAGGCTGCGCTACGCCCCGTCGACTCTTGAGAGCGGAACATCATACAGTATTGGATCGCAGCTGAGAACGTGCTAACGCTTGAGAATCTGCAACAACTCTTCCAGTTCCCCGCGCATCTGTCGCACGATCTGCTGACTCTGACTGACGTCTTCCTTGGCTTCCTCACCGGACAGACGCTGCCGTGCGCCACCGATAGTAAACCCCTGCTCATACAGCAGGCTGCGAATCTGACGGATCATGATCACGTCGTGACGCTGGTAGTAGCGGCGATTGCCACGCCTCTTTACCGGTTTAAGCTGTGGAAATTCCTGCTCCCAGTAGCGGAGTACGTGCGGTTTTACCCCGCACAGGTCGGACACTTCACCGATGGTGAAATACCGCTTTCCGGGAATCGCGGGTAATTCGTTGTTATTGCTGGCTTCCAGCATAGGCCTCTACACGTGCTTTGAGTTTTTGACCTGGGCGGAATGTAACTACCCGGCGAGCGGAAATCGGTATTTCCTCGCCCGTCTTGGGATTACGTCCCGGTCGTTGATTCTTGTCTCGCAGATCGAAATTGCCGAATCCGGACAGCTTAACCTGCTTGCCAGCTTCGAGGGCCTGTCTGACCTCCTCGAAGAACATCTCCACCAGTTCTTTGGCTTCGCGTTTGTTGAGCCCCAAATCTTCGAACAATTTTTCTGCCATGTCGGCTTTGGTCAGCGCCATGGTTTCACTCTCTCAATGTTGCCTTGAATTGTTTTTTTAGTTGATCGGTAATCGCTGTGATGACCGTATCAACATCCACGTCAGTAAGTGTGCGTGAAGAATCCTGTAGAATCAAGCCCAAAGCGACACTTTTTCGCCCGGATTCTATACCGCTGCCCTGATAAACGTCGAATACCAGCAAGTCCTTCAACAGTGAACCGGCTTGCTGGCTAATCGAGTCGCACAAAGCACCCGTTGCTGTCTCCACATTCACTACTATCGATAGGTCACGGCGGATTGACGGAAATCTTGAGAGTTTTTCAAACCTTGGCAACCTGCCTTTGAGCAAAACGTCCAGTTTCAGCTCAAACAGGTAAGTTTTCCTTGGAATTTCGAACTTCTGAGCCAGCCTGGGGTGGATACAGCCCAGCCAGCCGATACGCTCGTCATCAACCACAATGGCCGCTGTTTGCCCCGGATGGAGCGCTGCATGATTTTCAGCCCTGAACCCGGCGTCCGCGCCGCTCATTTTCAGCAACGCCTCGACATCCCCTTTGACGTCAAAAAAGTCTGCCGCGTCCTTTGCGGTACCCCACTGTTCCGGCAACCGGCCACCAACAACAATACCGGACAACACATTATTTTGTTTAATTGCATCATCTTGCATGACAAACTTAAGACCTGTCTCGAACAATCGTATACGCCCCTGCTGGCGTGAAAGATTATATTGGACAGCGCCCACGAGTCCCGCCCACAGACTGCTGCGCATGACCGACATTTCAGATGATATGGGATTGGCCAAGGCCACCGGCTGACTGCCAGGATCCAGTTCATGCAACAGCGCAGCGTCCACAAAACTGTAGGTAATGGCCTCTTGATAGTCGCGGTCGACCAGTATTGCCTGCACCCGTTCGAGCGGTGTGGCGGCCTCGGGCAGCGGACGCATGATCAGGTCACCCCGATTGCTGGCAGTCGGCAGCTGGTTATAACCGAACACGCGCCCGACCTCTTCTATCAGATCGGCTTCCATGGTCAGATCGAAGCGGTAGCCGGGTGGTGTTGCCGTCCAGCCTTCATCGTTTGCCTGCACACTCACCCCCAGACGGGAAAGAATATCTTCAACCTGAGCGTCCGTCGGCACGTAACCCAGCAGTCTTTCGATACGCGCCCGACGCAAAGCGATGGCTGATTTCTGCGCCGGGCGCTGCTGTGATGCACTTTCAACGACAGGACCTGCCTGGCCACCAAGCAGCTCAAGCAACAAGGCCGTCGCCCGCTGCATGGCTCGCTGCTGCAGGTGTGGATCGACACCTCTTTCGAAACGATAGGAGGCGTCGGTCGTCAAACCATAACGCCGTGCACGCCCGGCGATTATTTCCGGGGCAAAACAGGCGACTTCCAGAAACAGGCTATCGGTCGCCTCCGAAATACCCGAATCAATACCACCCATGATGCCAGCCAGCGCCAGTGCCTTGTGCTGATCACAGATCAGCAATGTCTCCTCATCCAGCTCAACAGCACGCTCATCCAGCAGAGTGAGCGTTTCACCTGCACGGGCATAACGAACCTCGATGCCGCCTGACAGTCGCTTGAGATCGAAAGCATGCATGGGCTGGCCAAGCTCCAGCAGCACGTAGTTGGTGACATCCACGACCGGCCCCAGACTGCGTATGCCGCCCCGGCGCAATTTTTCCTTCATCCACAGCGGTGTTTCCGCATTCGGATCGATACCGCGAATGACACGCCCCAGATAACAGGGACACGCCTCGGGCGATTGCACATCGATCGGCAACCGATCATCGACTACGGCGGCAACTGCTTCGAAGACCGGTGGCGTCAAATCGGTTCGGGTTAAAGCACCCACTTCGCGGGCCACGCCTTCCATACCCAGGCAATCACCGCGATTGGGCGTGAGATCGACATCGATAGTGACATCATTCAGCCCCAGGTAATCGCGAAGATCACTGCCGACCGGCGCACCAACCGGCAGATCCATCAGACCCTGATGTTCGTCACTCAGGCCCAGTTCGCGAGCCGAGCACAGCATGCCGTGCGAAACCACACCGCGCAGTTTTGCCTTCCTGATTTTCATACCGCCGGGCATGCGCCCACCCACGGTAGCCAGTGGTGCTTTCATCCCGGCGCAGACATTGGGTGCACCACAGACAATCTGCAGGGGCGCCTCTGCACCGGCAGCAACCTGGCACACGCGCAACTTGTCCGCATCCGGATGCGTCTCGACCGACAACACTTCGGCAACCACGACACCACTGAAACCAGCCGCAACGGGTTCGACTGAATCCACCTCCAGACCGGCCATTGTCAGCTGATCTGTCAGTTGCTGGGTATCCAGCTTGGGGTTAACCCATTCGCGTAACCAGGCTTCACTGAATTTCATAGTCAGAACTCTATAGCACTTTCTTGTTTATCATCCTGTGGCAGCAGTCTCCTGAGCGCTCCCACAGCTCAGCGGGAAACATCAACGGAACTGGCGCAGGAACCGTAAATCGTTTTCGAAGAACAGGCGCAGATCATTGACCCCATACTTGAGCATGCTCAGGCGCTCCACGCCCATACCGAAGGCAAGGCCGGTATACCGCTCGTTATCGACACCCACATGGTCAAACACATTGGGATGCACCATGCCGCAACCCAATACCTCGAGCCAGCCACTGTTACCGCACACGCGGCAACCCTCTCCGCAACAGATCACGCACTCGATATCCACTTCAGCCGATGGCTCGGTAAACGGGAAATACGAAGGCCGAAAACGTACGCCCAGGTCTTCACGTTCGAAAAAGTGTTTCAGGAATTCATCCAGCAACCCTTTCAGATCGGCAAAACTGACATTCTCATCGACTAGCAGGCCCTCGACCTGGTGAAACATGGGGGTATGGGTCAAGTCGGAATCACAGCGGTATACGCGGCCCGGAGCAATTACCCGGAAAGGCGGTTTCTGTGCTTCCATCACGCGGATCTGGACCGGTGAAGTATGGGTGCGCAGAACGCGGTGCTCATCGATATAGAAGGTGTCGTGCATGGCACGCGCCGGATGGTGGGCCGGGATATTGAGTGCCTCGAAGTTGTGGTAATCGTCCTCGATTTCAGGACCCTCGACAGACTCGAAACCCATACCCTCAAACAGGCGTTCGATGCGCTGCAAGGTTCGGGTTACCGGGTGCAGGCCACCGACAGCCTGGCCACGGCCCGGCAGTGTGACATCGATGCGCTCCGAGGCCAGCTGCGCTTCCAATGCGGCGTTCTGCAACGCGTCTTTACGCGCTTCGATCGCCCGCTGCACCTGCTTCTTGGCAACATTGATCGCCTGCCCGGCTTGAGGTCGCTGGTCAGCCGGTAATTTGCCAAGCTGCTTCAGCTGTTCGGTCAGCAAGCCCTTTTTACCCAGGTACTGAACCCGAACCTCGTCCAGCGTCTTCAGATCCTGCGCCTGCTCGACAGTTTGTCGGGCTTGTTGTTCGAGTGCGGCTAACGCCTCCACATTGTCATCTCCTAAACCTGTAGGAACGGGCTTCCGACAGCGATCATCGCGAAGGAGGTCGATGCCCCTACAGCTCTGAATTAAAAAGGGGAAGGTCGGTGGACCACCGGCCTTCCCCTCCCACAGCTTATGCGCGGTTCGCCTGCTACAGCGCCCGTGTTTTAACCGTCCAGGCTGGCCTTGGCCTTTTCCGCCAGCGCGCTAAACGCCATCTTGTCGAACACCGCCAGATCGGCGAGCACCTTGCGATCGATCTCGATCTCAGCCTTGCTCAGACCGTTAATAAAACGGCTGTAGGATAAACCATTCTCACGGGCTGCCGCGTTGATACGGGCAATCCACAAGGCACGGAACTGCCGCTTACGCTGACGACGGTCACGATAGGCATACTGCCCGGCCTTGACAACAGCCTGCTTGGCAACACGGTATACCTTGCGGCGGGCACCATAGTAACCCTTGGCCTCGGAAAGAACTTTCTTGTGGCGGGCGCCAGCCTGCACTCCACGTTTTACTCTTGGCATAGCTTACACCTCACTCATTAAATAAACGGCAACATGCGACGCACAGAACGCTGATCGGCGTCGTCGATCCGCTCGCTGCTACCGAGCTGGCGCTTGCGCTTGCTGCTTTTCTTGGTGAGGATATGGCGGTGGTGCGATTGACCGCGCTTGAAGCCGCCACTGGCGGTACGGCGGAACCGCTTGGCGGCACCGCGATTGGTTTTCATCTTTGGCATAGTGTCTCTCCCGCTTATTGACGGGTCAGATTGATATCCTGTCCCGTTACGATAGTCGCCACCTAGGCGCGGTATGCCCGGGACGACTTGTTTAATCGGGGCCGGACCCCGATTAAAATGAAACTCTATTTTTTCTTCGGCGCCAGCACCATCACCATCTGTCGGCCTTCCATCCTCGGGAACTGCTCCACGCTCCCCAGTTCCTGGAGATCGCCCTCGACGCGTTTAAGCAAATCACGCCCCAGCTCCTGGTGGGCCATTTCCCTTCCCCGAAAACGCAACGTCACCTTGACCTTGTCGCCGTCGGTAAGAAACCGGGTCAGATTTCTCAGCTTGACGTTGTAATCACCAATATCGGTACCCGGGCGGAATTTGATTTCCTTGACCTGAGTCTGCTTCTGCTTCTTGCGTGAGGCCTGGCGTTTCTTCTGCTCCTCGAAACGGAACTTGCCGTAATCCATCACCTTGCAGACCGGCGGTTCGGCTTGTGGTGAAATCTCTACCAGGTCCAGGCTGGACTCTTCGGCAAGTTTCTTTGCCTCTTCGAGCGGCACAACGCCGATCTGTTCGCCACCTGCGCCAACCAGCCGCACTTCCGCGGCATCGATATTCTCGTTGAGCCGATATTTCAGTTTTTGTGCTGCAGCGATGTTCAAGCCTCCAAAACGGTTCGGCCGCGGCTCGCGATTTCTGCGTTCAGCCCTTCGGACAGGGCTTGCAAGGACAGGCTTCCCAGGTCCTTGCCGCTGCGCGTGCGCACGGCCACGGTATCTGATTCAGCTTCCCGGTCACCCACCACGAGCAGATAGGAAACGTGCTGAATTGTGTGCTCGCGGATTTTAAAGCCGATTTTCTCATTTCTCAAGTCTGATTTGACCCGCATCCCATGTTTCTTCAGAGCTTCTTCGACTTTTTTCGCATAATCAGCGTGCTTATCGGTGATATTGAGCACCATCGCCTGTACCGGCGCCAACCACAGGGGCAGGGAGCCGGCATAATGCTCGATCAGAATACCGATAAAGCGTTCCAGAGAACCCAGAATAGCCCGGTGCAACATGACTGGTACATGTTTGCTGCCATCTTCGGCGATGTAGCTCGCACCGAGGCGGTCCGGCATGGAAAAATCCAGCTGGATGGTACCCAGTTGCCAGACACGCTCCAGGCAGTCTTTCAGTGAGAATTCAATTTTCGGACCGTAGAAGGCGCCTTCACCGGGTTGCAGATCCCATTGCAGCTGCTTCTGATCAAGGGCCTCCTGCAGGGCTTTTTCCGCCTTGTCCCAGAGACGGTCTTCACCGACCCGTTTTTCCGGCCGGGTGGAAAGCTTGAGGATGACATCGTCAAAGCCAAAGTCCTTGTACACCTCGAACAACAGATCGATAAAATCGGACACCTCACCGAGAATCTGTTGCTCGGTACAGAATATATGCGCATCGTCCTGCACGAAACCGCGCACCCGCATCAGTCCATGCAGAGTACCGGAGGGCTCATTGCGGTGGCAGGAACCGAATTCAGCCAGTCGCAGCGGCAGATCGCGATAGCTTTTGAGCCCCTGGTTGTAGATCTGGATATGCGCCGGACAGTTCATGGGTTTAATGGCGAAGGTCCGCGTTTCGGATTCCGTGATAAACATATCATCGTGGAACTTTTCCCAGTGGCCTGACTTTTCCCACAAGGATCGGTCAATCACGGAAGGCGTATGCACTTCCTGATAGCCATGATCACGCAGCTTGGCACGAATATAGTCCTGGATCTGCAGATACACACGCCAGCCGTTGTCATGCCAGAACACCATACCCGGCGCCTGTTCCTGGGTGTGGAACATATTCATGAGTTTGCCGATTTTGCGGTGATCGCGCTTCTCGGCTTCTTCGAGGCGATGCAGATAGGCCTTGAGTGCTTTCTTGTCCTTCCACGCCGTGCCATAAATGCGCTGCAGCATTTCATTGTCCGAATCACCGCGCCAATAGGCGCCGGCCACCTTCATCAACTTGAAGGCTTTCAGTTTGCCGGTAGCGGGCACGTGCGGACCGCGACACAGGTCGATAAACTCACCCTGCCGGTAGAGGGAGATATCCTCGCCCGGCGGAATATCGCTGATGATCTCCGCCTTGTAGTCTTCGCCCATGCCACGAAAGAAATCGATGGCCTCATCACGCGGCATGACCTTGCGACTGACCGGGAAATTCTGCCGTGCCAACTCGGTCATTTTGTTTTCGATCTTTTCCAGATCCTCGGGGGTAAAGGCGCGCTTGTAGGCAAAATCATAGTAGAAGCCGTTATCGATGACCGGCCCGATCGTGACCTGCGCTTCCGGAAACAGCTCTTTCACCGCCTGTGCCAGCAGGTGCGCGGTGGAATGGCGGATGACTTCCACACCCTCATCATCGCGGTCGGTGATGATACCGAGACTGGCATCCTGCTCGATGATATAGGATGTATCGACCATCCTGCCATCGACCTTGCCGGCCAGCGCCGCTTTGGCGAGACCGGGACCGATATCGGCAGCGACATCGTGCACGGAAACGTGTTGATCAAAACTGCGTTGACTACCGTCGGGGAGCGTAATTACGGGCATGGTCAGTTTCTCCAGTGGTGACCATTACGAGAGGCCACTTGTAAACGGGGGCAGATTCTAAATTTGATCCAAAGTTTCTGGCAATCACCTGAAACGTTCCCGGGGTTCAAAAAATCACCCGGGGGTAAACGAAATCTGCTTTCCCCTGAGCAATACCGGCACCGGCATAAAGGCGTCGATCGTGAGCAGGCGCACTCTACCAAAGAACGGTTGCACAACCAACTATCGCGCCAACTGAAATCCGGGCCCAAACGGTGCGAGACAGTAAATCCGGACACTCAAGCCCGTGCCTGTCACTTTGGCGCGCCGGTCCTAAGCCGTCTACGCCTAAGGCTTCGCAAAGATTCTTATGTAGAACAGTGGAATAAAGAGACTTGCCAGTTGTAATCGGCCACCTTGAGTAGTATATATATAGACGATTGGCTAGGGAATCATAAATGACGAGGGATAAGGATATCACGCTCGAAAACGGGAAGCGCCGCCCATCCAACTGGCAGTCCACCAATAATCTCTTCAGCCCCACATTTGCAGGGGGGGATGCGGTCGGGAGGCAGGTCATTCTCGACCTTCACCAATGTTCTACCGAGCATCTCGATGACATCCCCTGGGTGCGCGGGACGCTTACAGAAGCCGCGAGGCATGCGCACGCGACAATTATCGACGCCATATTCCACAAATTTTCGCCCTACGGAATATCCGGAGTCGTGGTAATCGCCGAGTCCCACCTCGCGATTCACACCTGGCCTGAAAAGGGCTATGCGGCAATTGACATATTCACCTGCGGTCCGACCTTAGCCTTGCGCAAGGCCGTCGATTATCTGGTTGATGCTTTCCAGTCGAATAACCCCCAACTGTCGGAGGTGTCGCGCGGAGCGAGTGAGCTGCAATCCACGGAGTTCAGGCAGATAAACAACACGAATCAGCCTGTAGACGCCGAGCAGTGGTATGAGGAGCGCGGTAGTTGGGCGGAAATTCATCGTTACCGTGTGCGCAAGACACTCTTGCACAGCCGCACACAGTTTCAACAAGTGGCGATCATCGATACTGAGAAATTCGGTAAGATGCTGGTGCTGGATGGCGACACACAATCGGCCGAGTGTGATGAATACATTTACCACGAAGCGCTGGTGCATCCGGCGCTGACACTACACCCGAACCCCCGCCGTGTGCTCGTCATCGGTGGGGGTGAAGGTGCGACGATCCGCGAAGTCCTGCGCCATCCAATGGTTGAGCGGGTTACCATGATCGACATCGATGGTGAACTGGTTGAACAGTGTAAGTTGCTGTTACCGGAATGGCACCAGGGAGCGTTCGCCGACCCACGCGTTGACCTGCGCCACGAGGATGGCCTTGCCTACGCCGCCACAAGCGGCGATAACTTCGACATCATCATCGTCGACATTGGCGATCAGAACGAAAATGGCCCGGCCATGCCGCTGTACAGCGAAGATTTTTATCGTTTGCTGAAAACCCGGCTCACCGCAACCGGTATCCTCGTTATCCAGGCATCGGAACTCACGGTACCGGCCTACCAATATCACGCAGGAGTACGCAGTAAGCTTATGCCGCTGTTCGAAAAGGTGCAGTCGTACGCCTGCTATGTGCCATCGTTCTGGTCCGAGAGGGGCTTTGTGCTCGCTACCAATGCCTATGAACCTGTGAGGCAGCGGCCGGAGGCGATCGACGTGGTGCTGAAAGAGAGGGGCTTGTCAGATCAGTTGCGCTACTATGACGGGCTGACTCAGCAGCGGCTCACCGCTTTGCCTAAAGACCTGCGTGTCTTGATAAATTCGCCACCTGCATGATCCCATCCACGCCTGGCCGCCTGTTCCTTTGGATTATTTCGGCGTGCAGACCCTGGGTCATCATTAGTCTCCTCCTCTGTGCATTGGGGTTGGCTGCAGCAGAAATCGCAATACCCTGGCTATTGTACAAGGCGGTCGACACGGCGCTTGGTAGCGGCGACATCGCGCAGGTTGATCGCTTCGGGTTTACAATGCTTGCTATTGTCGCTGGACTGTATCTAATGCACTCGCTGCTGCTGCGACTTGAAACCACCATTCTTCAGGGCGGCCTTGGCCGACTGCGGAACGAGCTCTTCTCGACCATTCTGGCGCAGCCTTTGTCATTCTTTACAAAGGCACAAACCGGACACTTGATGCATCGGGTGGTGAGTGATACCGATGTTCTGGAACGCCATGCGAGCTATTTGTTCAGTGATCTGCCCTACGAATTCATCACCGTGCTGGGCGTACTGACCGCGATGCTCATACTCGAGCCGCGACTGGCGTTTGCAGTTATCAGTTTCATGTTGGTCGCCTCCATTATTGCAAGCCACATTGGTAAACCATTGCCTACGCTGAGAGATCGCGCGCAAAATGCAGGCGCCGCTTTTACCGCACGTCTCGAGGAAATCTTCAACGCCATCCGCACGGTCAAAGTATTCGGCCGTGAATCCCACGAGTTGCTGCGACTCGAATCCGATAACCAGAACATAAAAATCCTCGAGAACCAATCCGGCCGCGTCGAAGCCATGTTGATACCAACCTTCTATCTCATGGAAGTCTTTGGCATCGTCTTTATCGTGTGGTATGGCGCTCACCTTATTATCCAGGGTCGCCTGACGCCTGGGGGTATGGTCGCGTTTATCGCCTACATGGAACTGATAGCGGGTCCACTGAGCAACGCCGGGAAGTATCACCGCCATTTCATGCAATGCCGCGCTGTGACCAAGCGACTCGGAGAGTTCCTTTCCGGTTTGGCTCCGAAGGTGCGAAACGGGGGTGGTCGGGATATACCTGCTGCTGCGCCCGCCATAGCCTTTGATTCAATTCACTTCACTTATCCCGACAGCGAACGTGTAGCCTTGGATGCCGTCTCCCTGGAAGTCGCAGCCGGCGAGACCGTAGCGGTTATGGGGTCCAACGGGTCAGGCAAATCGACGTTGATGGATCTGTTGCTGCGTTTCCACGAACCCGCGAGCGGTAAAATAACCGTCGACGGTGTCAATCTGGCAGATTTAAACCCACACGCATGGCGAAATGCTGTAGGCACCATGTCCCAGGAAGCGGTACTTTTCCATACTTCAATACGCGAAAATATCGCCTACGGCTTGCCAGGCGCTACCCGGCAGCAGATTCTTTCCGCCGTAGAGCGCGCCGGGCTGAGCGATTTGTCGGCGCGATTACCGCAAGGCCTTGATACAGTGGTGGGCGACCGCGGGTGCCGCCTTTCGGGCGGTGAACGGCAGCGTATCGCCCTGGCACGGTTGTTTCTGAGAGATCCAAAGATCCTCATCCTCGATGAACCGACAACGCACCTCGATGTCAATGCCCAGCGCGAGGTGACTGAGACACTTTCGCAGCTTGCCCGGGGAAGGACTACCTTCCTGATAGAGCATCACCCTGAGGTTCTCGATATTGCCAACCGCTATGTGATGCTGGACTCCGGACGATTGGTCGGTTCCGGCTTACTTCCAACGACGAGCGACAAGACACATGCCGGCAGGACTGTCCTGCGGCTACCCGATCATGGAGCCCCCTCCTCGCCCAGGTTCCGCAGTCCTGCAGTCGGGGCTTCGAACAGGGAGTCTTTACCCGATTTGCACGTTGCGGCACCCCGCATGGCACCTGCACGCACTCACGATTCTGTGACCGGACTTGTCGGTCGCAAGGACTTTGAACAACGTCTTGCACAGACGCTCGGGTGTACCCGTGAACCGGGTGATGAGGCGGCTGTATGCTATTTTAATCTCGATTATCTCAAGGTCGTTTTCGACACCACAGGTGAGGCGGGCAGGAACGCGCTGTTAAAACAAGTGGTGCAACTTCTGCTGGACAGAATTCGCAGTAGCGATACACTGGCCGGAATCGGTGATGATTTTTACCTGTTATTGGAAAACTGCCCGGCAAATCAGGCCGTCGGTATTTCCGAGGCGCTGATAACGGCTATCTTCGCATCCCCCTTTATCTGGCAGGGCCGTACCTTCAAGATTGCGATCAGTGCTGGGGTAACCCCCATCACTGTCGACACCGAGAGCACAGCACAGCTTCTGAGGCAGGCGCATACAGCCTGCGCTGCGGCCAAGGATCAGGGTGGCAATCGCGTGCACCTCCACCAAACGGGAGGCCGCAACCTGACCGGGTATCCTGTGAGCAGCGTCACGAACGCACTCCATTCGAATCATTTTCAACTTTACTACCAACCCATTTATCCCACTGCAACAGATGATGCTGGACCCGCGTATTACGAAGTATTGCTTAGGCTCCTCGATTCGAATGGCAAAGTTGTTCTGCCGGCCGACTTTATCCCGACCGCAGAGCGTAGTGGGCAGATGGCCGCGATTGACCGTTGGGTGATACAAACTGCGATAGAGAGCTATCAAAGCTTCTTTATGGCAACCCCGACTAAACATATTGCCATCAATCTGTCCGCAGCCTCTCTGCACGACAGTTCTCTGCCAAAGTATATTGGCGAGCAGCTTGCTGATTTCGGCGTTCCAAGTGGCTGTCTTTGTTTCGAGCTCCCGGAAGGTGTCGCTGCAGACAATCTGCCACAGACGAAGCGATTGATAACGCAAGCAAGAGAGATCGGTTGCAAATTTGCCCTGGATGACTTTGGTAACGGCTTATCCTCGATTACCAACCTTAAGCAGTTATCGGTGGATTATCTGAAGATCGATGGCCGCCTTGTTCAAAATATGCTGAAAAACCCCGACAATCACTCCGTGGTGAAGGCCATCAACGATTTAGGACACATTTTGGGGGTTAAGACGATCGCCGAGTGTGCCGAGGGCAATGCGCTTGTTGCAGAATTACGCGAAATGGGCGTTGATTACACTCAAGGATATGCGACAGGCACGCCACTACCGCTTGAGGCGCTTGTTCACGAAACGCCACGACAAGGCGTCTTTGAACATTGACACTTACGGCACCGAGCCGCAGCCAGTCACCACCGGGGCAATACCTGCCCACCCTGCGCGCAGACCGTGTCCCGGGTTTGATTAACCGGACACGACATTGAAGACGAAACCCCGCTGGCGCTGTACCAGGATATCAAGACATCGAATAATTAAAACCGATTAATACAGCAGCGACCTGGCATACAAAAACGGCGACCCGAAGGCCGCCGCTGTATTCCTCAGTGCACTGAAATCTGAATTATGCCGCCTTTCGTCTGGCTATCCCGACCAATCCCAGCAGGCCCGAACCGAACAGCCATACCGCAGCAGGAACCGGCACGGTACTAACAGTCGCGCCCTGGTAAGTCACTGCGATAGGCACGGCGCCCGGGGCAACCCAACCGCCGAAGAGTGGATCGTCGGTCATCGACACCAGCGTTGAACCATCACCGACCACGTCAAAGGTCAAGGTGCCAATCAGGAAATCCGGGCCGGCTCCACCTATGGGACTGGTGGCAAGAAAAACGCTATCCAACAGGCCATCA
Source organism: Thiogranum sp. (assembly GCA_039768325.1). GTDB lineage: Bacteria > Pseudomonadota > Gammaproteobacteria > DSM-19610 > DSM-19610 > Thiogranum. The sequence goes on along the minus strand of JBDNAP010000407.1, from coordinate 2,147 downwards.
TTCGGATCTGAGTCAGTAACAAATGACACATCCCAGGGCGGGTTGGCGATAGTAAAGCTGGCGAGCTGCAAGATAGCGGGATCCCACGTGGTTGTGAAAGTGCCCCCGTCAGTATTGTCCGTAAAACCACTGCCCTCAATACTCAGGGTCACGGTAGCACCGACGGAAGTCAGGGTAGAGCCTGGGATCAGTGATACGGTCGCGGCCTCCGCAGTTGTGACCAGCACACCCAGCATTGCGAATATTCCCATCACGGGAGTAAGTAGTTTTTTCATCGATGAAGTCCCCATTGTTAAATTATTATTCTGTAAATCCCCGGCTCTGCCGGGAGCTCTCAAAGGCTTGACCGTCTACGCGATACTTGCCCCCAGCCGCCTGGATTGTCTGTCCAGCTAACCGGTGTTCCCAAAACACACTCTCCGAGTAATGCAAATAACCCGCCATCTATCAAAAGCACACATGCAACCTTTTGTATTTAAGGTTATTTCAGGATGTACGCCGATAGTCGGCAGAGCACTGCCGCGCTCAACACAACGAAATAATGTAAATATTTTCGACTTAACCCGCACAGCATCGTTATATATCTTGCTTTTTTTATATTATTTATAATTACTTAAATGAATATCATTAAATATACAAAAATGTTAATTAATTCGTCATCTGTTGGCCGGAGGGTGAACAGGCACACAGTGAATTCTCGTCTGCCAGTCTTGCGGGCATGAAAAAGGCCACACGCTGGTGGCCCAAGTCATTGTTCGATCGGGGTGGGTGTCGTTTATCCGAAAATCCTTCACCAACAAAGCCCTGCAAGTACGCTTTAGCGGGAAATCCGCCACAGGTGAAAAGCTCAGGTGAGAACGGCCCGCGAGTGCCACGCGTTTAAAACATTCTGCGTAAGCGGCGAATTCAAGGCCGTGGATAGAGGCCTGGAACCGTTACCCGATCACTGTTACGAATTCCCGCCCGAATGACACCGCTGCGTCCGACGTCTATAACGCGACAGGTTTATGACTTGCGTTAGGATTTCATCCTTGAAAGTAGCCATATCTTTTTTTGAGACACCATCCAAAATACCCTGACGCATTTCCGAAAGAATCTCAGGATCTGATTGAAATCTCTTAGCACAGATTTCATACCAGAAATCTCTAGCCCCTCGAATAAATTTACGCTTCTTCGGATTTACACCATATACTTCATGGCACGAAGGGCATAGTGGTGCAGCATTATCAATTGTATCGGGTCCCCCTTCTTCCTGCGGAAGAATATGGTGAATTTCAACACCGACAGCTTTGCATAGGCAACAGTGGAAGTGGGCCTTCTTCTTGACTTTCAGTTTTAGTGGTTCACCAAATCCCATTATTATGTCCTTGTAACTTACAATTCCTACCAGGAATTATTCCCACGAATGGCCGGAGTCGGCTAGAAAAAGACCTTCCCGGGCGAATCGCGAACGGTGAAAATGCAGCAGAACCTGCCGTTTCCCTCAGGGAATTTGTACGACTGGGTACGGACAATACTAAAGAAAAATAGTACTCAGGCGATAACATATGTTGAAACCATTTTTGCACAATGATAATCACATCTTGCGCGTTTACTGGCTGGGAGGTTTTCAATGACACAGAAATTTCTAATGTTCATCGCTGTTGTCGCCTACCTATTTGCCATCCTCCTGATGCTAAGAAACGGTTTCGGCAATAAAGCTGGCATAGAGTTCGGGTTTGTCATTTTTCTGGTTGTCGGTGGGCTGTCCGCCGTTATAGGCAATGTAATGAGCCCCGATTCCAGGTCCGATTAAGCGCCAGGATGATCTACTACCACCCCATGACTGTCTGAAAACAACACAAAGTCTCAGTTCCTCAATCTATTGCGAATGACCGGGTAACGCCCTACTGCCTCATTTTCTGGACGGCAAGAATGGGACGACTTTCACCGTAGAGCCTATTTCAAAGACCATACGTTAATTTTATGGGCCGTTCGCGACTGTAAACTACCGGGTTCGGCCAACTTCTGCCCTACATGAATGACCAGCGAAGGGAGACTATTCAGCATAGGCAGCCGCCTGGCTGGTCAGTTTGCGGGCATGTTTAACCCACAAGAAATACTGAAGCTGTTGAATTCAGAGAATGACAAGATCCTCCATAACTTGT
>JBDNAP010000406.1:0-3839 GCA_039768325.1 Thiogranum sp. | reverse complement strand
GTACACTTTCAGCATCCGGATGAACTGCCGGAGCAGGCTGTCCAGGATCTGCTCATCGACCGTCATTTCTGTGATCTCGCAAGCGATAATCCTCCCTGCTACGGTATCAGGGGCGTGACCGATAGCGCCGCGGACCCGCGCTTGCTGAAACTGGATGAACTGCTGGCAATTATCGGCCGGCGTATGAAGGTACTGGCCCTGAATTTCCAGCGTTCCCTGCAACTGCGTTCCGAATGGGATTTATTGCATCGGCTGCGCGATGCCTGGGAAAAACGCCGGCTGCGCAGCGAGCCCCGCAAGATCGAACACGGAGCCGTTAAAGCCATTGTCGGCCTGTCAGGCTGCCACCACTTCTATTCCGGATATTTACCCTTTGAACCGGAAAAAAGGGAAGTATTGCTGCACGGTGACGACTTCAGCAGCGCGCAATCACTCAGCCTGGTGCCGACCGGTGACACCCCCTGGCTCGATCACGAGGTCCAAACCAAGCTGCAAAGTGGCGAGATAAGACCCCGCGCTTATCGATTCGATACCGAACTCATCGAAACCGATATCTGGAAAAAAGCGAATACCACCGGACCGCGCAGGGATACGGCTCTGGAGAAGAAAGTCGGCGAGCTTACGCTGGGGACCATATTTGAATTCAAGCTGACCAATAACAGCCTGGGTGGTGAGGCACTGCAGACGCAGACCGGGTCGCCGGTACAACTCCGCGTCGGTGATCTGGTCGCCGCGTTTCCGCACACCGGCGTCGACGACAACGAGCCGGCACTCCACGCTATACGCTGGATGCATTCCGAGTCGGATCGGAAACTCTCTATGGGCTTACGCCGCATTCATGGTGACGTTACGCCGGTAGCTGTTCGCGCACTCAGCGCGGAGGCGCAATACAAATCCTACGCAAGAGCTTTTCTTCTGAAAAACGACAAAGGCCACACTTCACTGATCGTTCCGGCGGGTCTTTTCGATTTCGGCAATGTCATTCTGCTGAATGACGCCGAACGCCTTGCGCCGCTGAGACTCGAAAGTTTCGTGGAAAACACCCGGGCGTTTGCCCAGTTTACCTTCAAACCCCTCGATGCCGACGCCCAGGTAACCGACGTCATAATCGACACCCTGAAGGACATGCTGCGCGAGGAAATCAGCTAGCGTGCCGCTCAGGCCTGGCCGGCGGCGACCGGTAAGCCGATACACGACAGGCAGAGACCGTGCGCGGCAGAAGCTGCGGGAATAGCGGCTGCCTGCGCCGCCGGTTAACCGCCGCCGGACTGAATTGTGACGCAATTAACGGCACTTTGTGCCGCGCTGCGACACCACAGCACTGACGTAAATTGACACGCTCTCGCTAACTCATTGATAAAACGTAATTACGCCTGTTTCACATGGTTGGCATCGGCTTTGCATTATCTCTAGTGACCGCAGCAATCATCGACCAAGTGTTAATACCGGTGGTCGCTGCATCAGCAGGACGGATGTTTTAAGTCCTCTGTGGCATGAGTCCGGTTTACTTTGGACCCTAAAAAAGATTCTGTGCCATGCCGGGCGGTTGTTGACGTGGTGTGTAGACCCGCTAGACGGGACTCCTGAAACGTCACTCGGCCCATACAGGTGAGTAGTACAGGTTCAACTGCACGGACTCATGCCACAGGGGATTACAGACTGACGGTTACAGATTCATCGACTCCTCCGACGCTGAAAAGCGTTTTTACCCCGCCTTAGGGCGGGGTCTTTTTTTGTCTGGCCAATACGCTGGAAGGTGTTCGCCCGGTCCCGGCTCAGAGCGTGAAGGTGAAGTCGTTGACCAGTGCACCGGGCAGGCGGGCGCTGGCGTCGGAGCGCCAGCCATAGCTGCCGGTATCGAGGATATGTTCGCGTTCGCGGGTGAGGCCTTCCAGGCGGTCGCCGAGAATATGGTAGATGCTTTCATCGAAACGCATGACGTTGACCGGCGCCACCGGTCTGCCCTGCTCGACCCACAGGCAGGCGAAGCGTGTCATGCCGGTGATGCGGCAGTGGTTACGATCGGAGAAATTGCAATACCACAGGTTGCTGATGTAGAGCCCGCTATCGAGCGCTGCGAACACGTCGTTCTCATGTAAATCGCCGGCAGCGATTTGCAGTGACTGTGGTCGCTCGCTGCCGCAGTTGACGACTGCGTTGTATTCCCTGGCACTGCGCCGGTTGGCGAGACAGTCGTGGTAGGCGCCGTGTTCGATGAGTTCGACACTGTCCGGTTTGATAAAGCCGGCGCGGGTGAAACGCGGCGTGAGGCCGTCGGCGTGGTGCTCTTTGATGGTGACATCCTGGTGCAGCCTGGCACCTTCGCGCACCATGCTGAGCAGCGGTGTCTGCGCGGTACGGTGGCTCTTCAGCCCGAAACCGCCCCAGCTGACCATCCCCATCAGTTCCTTCAGTGCAGTTGGGCTAAGAAACACGCGGTAGCGACCGGGTTCGAGGCTCCTGGGTTTCTGCCCGAGCAGCTCCAGGGTGTCGCGTGCCTGGCTGATCTTCTGTGCGAGGCTCTCACTGTCCCAGGTAAAGCCGGCGTAGTTCTGCTTCACCGCCTTGTCACCCTTGCGGTAGATGCTCCAGTCGAGGTTGAAGCTGCAGGTGCTGTGCCAGTTGAACTGGCCCAGCGAATTGGCAAAGCCGTGGCTCATGTCGCCGCCGGCCCAGATACCGACCAGGTCCAGGCCCCGGGCTGCGCAGATAAGTTGTTCCAGCGCCTCATCCGACGCCGGCAGGCTGTTATCGCCGCAGTGGTTGCTGTTGCGCACCGCGGCGGCGTAGTTGAGGTGCGGGTCTTCGGGCAGCAGCGGCAACTGTTCGCGCAAGCGGCCGAGTACACTCCGCGCCCGCGCCAGGTCGTCGTCGGCTTGACCGGTGAGTGGCAGCGAGGCGGAAGTCTCGCGGCCCTTGTTGATGAGATCCAGGTGCAGGGTCTGCTGGTGCACGTGGCCGGCCTGGCGGACCTTGTTGTTGTTGAGGCGCACAAAGTCCGTGTCTTCGCCCTGATAGTTCAGCAGCAGCACTTCGCCCGCCGGCAGGCCGCTGCAGAGCGTGTCGCTGAGTTCTTTGAAATAGACTTGCACCTTACAGCTCCGTTTCAACGTTTGCAGACGGTCCCCTGCCTCACCCACAGGGCATAACGACACTTATGAGCTTCGGCGCGCCTGCGTGACGGTTGCACAGCAGCAGGGTGAGCAGAAACCCGCTGCTACTCGCCACCGAAAATCTCCACGTCGCGGAACACGCAGGCCGGCGAGGCATGGCCGACCTGCACCATCTGGTTCGGTTCGCCCTTGCCGCAATAGGGTGTACCCCAGACTTCGAAGCTGCCCGCATCGCCCACCGCGGCGAGATTGCGCCAGAAGGTGGCGCTGATGCCGCGGTAGTTGGGGTTGCGCACCAGACCCTTGAGTTCGCCGTTTTCGATCAGGCGGCCGAGCTCGCAGCCGAACTGGAACTTGTTGCGGCTGTCGTCGATGGACCAGGAACGGTTGGTGTCCATGAGCACGCCGTTTTCGATGCAAGCGATCAGCTCCTCGAGGCTGCGGGTGCCGGGTTCCAGGTTGAGGTTTGCCATGCGGTCGATGGCCGGCCGGTTCCAGTCGCAGGCGCGCGCGTTGGCCACCCCGGCCGTAGCGGCGCGGGCCTGCGACACCGCACCGCCCAGCGGGCGCTCGAGAATACCGTCGCGGATCAGGTAACGGCGCGCGGCCGGTGTGCCCTCGTCGTCGAAAGCGTAGCTGGCCATCTCCTGCGCGATACCCGGATCGAAGGTGACATTGAGCAACGCCGAGCCGTAGCGGTAGCTGCCGAACATGTCGAGGCTGACG
>JBDNAP010000405.1:0-3427 GCA_039768325.1 Thiogranum sp. | reverse complement strand
CACTCATCCCCAAGGGCGCCATCGGCAACATACTGAACAGCATGCGCATACTGCGCACAGCGGACGAAACGCTCTACCTGCGCGCGGCGTCGATAAATATTTTCAATGGCCTGCTCAGTCTGACGTTTTCCTGCGACGGTACACACTACATGTCCTGGCGGGAATTCCTCGACAAAGACATGTCCTTCTGGCTTGGCAGCGCCACCTGATGCCTGCAGGAATTAAGGACCACCAATGACACCCAGGGATATATTCGCAATTCTGGGCGAAGATGTGATCGGGCAGGAAAAAGCCCTCCAGGACATGTCCGTTGCCATCTACAAGCACCTCATTGAGCATTCCGTCGGTAACGTGCTCATGATCGGCAATTCCGGCACCGGGAAAACCACCATCATGCAGGCAGCAGAGCGGTTTTTTTCCCAGGCCCGGGGGTTCGAGAAATTCGCCACCATCATCCGTATCAACGCCAACCTGGTGGCAGACCTGGCCAGCCGTGGCAAACAGACGAATGTCGTCATGGACAGGCTCGCGCGCCAGGCGGTAAAGATCCTCGGTGAAAAAGCCGAGCTCGATACCGTACGGGACTACGTCGCACACGGTATCGTCTGTGTCGATGAAGTCGATAAGATACGGGCAGTCGTCGGCGGTGAGCCCAATGTCAAAGGTATCGTTGCCCAGGACAGTCTGCTCACCCTCATGGAGAACGAAAACGTCCAGGTTGAAATACCCTACTTCGAAGCGGGTGGCTGGCATACGCTGACAACTCCGATCAATACCGAGCATATTCTGTTCGTCGCCGGTGGCGCCTTCGAGGAACTTTACGACCAGGTCTATCATCGCACCAGTGAAAAATCAGGGGCTGACAGTTTCTGGAAGCTGGTGCCGCGCGCCGACGGCACTCTGGAGCGACGCTTCGTATTCGACTTCGGCAGCCACGTGACCCAGGAGGATATATTCGACTACGGCATGACACCACAGTTCTTATCGCGCTTCGACAGCACTATTATGTTGCGTGATTTCAGTGTTCCCGACCTGGTGAAGATATTCAAAGACATTCCAGGCGCCATCTGGCCGGTTGCGACCGCTTATTTCAAACACGCCGGAATCACGCTCACCATCACTGAAGAGGCGACTTTCCTCATTGCCGAAAAAGCCGCCAAGGAAAATCGCCTGGGTGCGCGGGCTTTGCGGGAAGTATTTGGAAATATTGTCAAGCGCCTGGAATTCGATCCGATAGCCACGGGACTGGTCAGGCAACAGGACGGGCAACAGATACTCGAGATTACCCGGGAAATGGTCGAGGTTCCCTAGTACTCCTTCCGTTCGTCACACGATCTCAGTTACATCCACAGCGACCGACCGGCAACAACCCAAACATTGCTAGATAGACTGCCTCTGATACTCTAAAATCCAAAAGATTATGCCGATACTCTTGCAGACGCTACGGACATATCCATGAAACGGTTCGTCATACTCACGCTTATCAGTCTGATGCTCATTGCCTGCGCCACCAGTCCGACCGGGCGCCGGCAATTAATGCTGGTTTCGGAAGACACCGCCATCAGCGCCTCCAAGGAAGCTTATGCGCAGACGCTCAAGCCGCTCAGCGAAGAGGGCAAGGTTGACAATGATCCGGTGTTGAAAAAACGCGTGACGGAAATTACCGAACGGCTGGTGGCTCAGGCGGTGAAAATGCGACCGGCAACCGCTCAATGGGATTGGAGTATCAAGGTAATCGACGATCCCGAGGTGGTCAACGCCTGGTGCATGGCCGGCGGCAAGATGGCGATTTACACGGGGCTCATCGAAAAAGTCCAGACCACCGATGACGAAATTGCCCAGGTCATGGGGCATGAAATCGCGCATGCGCTAGCCAATCACCAGGCGGAAAAAATGTCGGTCAGCATGGCGACCTCGGCGGGTGTCGCTGCCGTAGGTGCCGCATCCGACCGACCCGGGCTCGCCATGTCGGGCGCCGCAGTTGCTGCTATGCTGGCCGTCAAATTACCCAACAGTCGCACCGCAGAAACCGAGGCCGACCGCATCGGTATCGAGCTGGCTGCCAAGGCGGGCTACGATCCGCGGGCCGCGGTGACACTGTGGGAAAAAATGGGGAAAGTGGGTGGCGGTAGCCGTCAACCGCTGTTTTTGAGCACCCACCCGGCGCCGCAGAACCGCCAGCAGGCACTGGGGGCGCTGGTACCCCGAATGATGCCCTATTACGAGAACAAGGAACCACGGCCGATCTTCAAGCTGTGAGTTTCATGGCAGTATACATGTCTCATGTAGATTGACGATTTCATAGCTCCCGCAGCAACGATTTACCAAACCCCTGAAGGTTTACTTGCCATGTCAAATTACACACCCAACGTGTTTACCCCGCATCCAAAGCTGACAGATCTGCCGCCGCTGGCGATGGATGAGAAAAGTATCGATGAAGATTTCCTGCGCTACTATAACCGTACGCTGGGTCGGGACAAGCAACACTGTACCGACCACTACCTGTACGAGGCGCTCGCCTTTACGGTGCGTGACCGGTTGATGGAACGTTGGAAAAACACCCGCTTCGCCTATGAAGAGGGCAACGCACGCCGCACCTGTTATATGTCGCTGGAATTCCTGATGGGCAGGGCACTGGGAAATGCCATGCTCAACCTGGGTATTACCGACGAAATCGCCAGTGTGCTCCACGACTATGGCATTCAACTCGAAGAAGTGGCTGAAGCCGAGCACGATGCCGGGCTGGGTAATGGTGGTCTTGGACGGCTGGCGGCCTGTTTCCTTGACAGCTGTGCCACCCTGCAGTTACCGGTGCTGGGCTACGGGCTACGCTACGAATACGGCATGTTTCGTCAGGAACTGATTAACGGCTACCAGCTGGAGGAACCGGATCACTGGCTGCGCGATGGCAATCCCTGGGAACTGGAGCGACCGGAATTCACACAGCGTATCCACTTCGGCGGCCGTACCGAAGCCTTCGATGATGAAAACGGCGAGCGCCGGGTACGCTGGGTCGCCACCCACGACGTGCTGGCCGTGCCATATGACATACCCATCCCCGGTTATGGCAACGATACGGTCAACAGCCTGCGTCTGTGGAAGGCAACGTCGACCGACGAGTTCGACCTGGATGATTTCAACGCCGGCGATTATGCGCAGGCGGTCGAATCGAAAAATGATGCCGAACACATCACCATGGTGCTGTATCCCAACGATGCCAGCGAAAACGGCAAGGAGCTGCGCCTGCGTCAGCAGTATCTGCTGGCATCGGCCAGCCTCAAGGATGTGCTACGCCGCTGGATCCGTCTGAACGGCAGAAATTTTGACACGCTCAGCGACAAACACTGTTTCCAGCTCAACGATACCCATCCCAGTATCGCGGTGGCCGAGTTGATGCGCCTGCTGGTCGATGAACACCGTATCGACT
>JBDNAP010000060.1:0-9350 GCA_039768325.1 Thiogranum sp. | reverse complement strand
GCATATCCGCGTGAAAAAAATTGTGTCGAAAAACCTGGGTGAAAAAGATTTCCACGCCGCGTTCCGACAGCGATTTCAGATTCACACCGGCCTGCTGCAGAGCGTTCAGGTCATTGACCGGCATACCGTAGATGCGCTCCATGGTCATCACATTAGGATGGCAGTACGGCCAGTATACTTCCGGAACATGTAACAGATTGGTGTTACTGAAATTTCTGCGTAATTGCGAGGCGTTGCCCGCTTCGCGCAACAGGTCCAGCTCGTCGTACAGTGTTTTCTCGAATTCGGTGACAATTTCCCGCGGCCGCAGTCGTCGCCCTTCGCTCCAGTATCTCTCGGCCAGCCCTGCGATATAACGCAGCAGATTTACATCGCGACCGATACGCTTTTCGACCCCCGGTCGAAGCACTTTCACCACCACGTCTTCGCCACTTTTCAGGGTAGCGGCATGAACCTGGGCAATGGAAGCCGAGGCCAGTGGTTGTTCATCGAAACGATGGAAGATCTGTTCGATCGATTGGTGAAAGGCGAGCTCGACAATGTTGCGGGCCTGTTGCCCCGGGAATGGTGCAACACGATCCTGAAGTCTGGCGAGTTCTTCAGCAATATCATCAGGTAACAGGTCCTGGCGGGTGGATAAGATCTGGCCGAACTTGACGAATATGGGGCCAAGGTCCTCCAGTGTTTTGCGGACACGTACTGCGCGCGGCGTTTTGCGGACGAACCAGTGCCAGGGCGCAAGATAGCCCAGGAACCTGATTGGACGAAACAGGTGGGTCGCCAGGATCACTTCGTCCAGCCCGTTTCTGACCAGTACCCAGTTGATATGCAACAGCCGCAACAGTTGCGCGGGCTGAATCATGGTTCGCTGTCCATAGTCTGCAGCAGGCGCGCAATCCGCGCATCCAGGCGGTCAACGTCGGCACGCAGCTGGTCCACATCTTCCAGGAAGTTACCGACTTCGCTGCCAGTCGGTAATAAGCGCGCTTCTTCCTGTAGATACTCCGAGACATCCTGTTCCAGCGTATTGCGGCTGTCATTGATAAATTTCCCTGACAGGCGGGCAACATTGCCAATTTGCCGGGCAATCACGTCACCGGTGATGTGGGATAACTGTTCTTCCCAATCCCAGTCTGTGTTGGCGAGAAGATCCTGGAACTGTTGGCCGGTTTCTGTATCACCCTTTATTTCGACAGCGCCTTTAAAGAGGGTGTCTTCCCTCGATCCCAGCGCAAGCCGCGCAAATCCCAACGGCGAGCCGGTCAGCTGTGTGTCAACATCGCCCTCGTAATGGCTTGATACCTGTATGCCATGACTGCCAGGTAAAAAATACAAAGAAAGTCCCAGGCCGGTTATGTCGAGACCGATGATCTTCCCCTCCAGTGCGGCACAACCCTGCCGTGCTTGCGGATCCTGTTTGAGGTACAGGTCGAGCGCCGTTTCCAGTGCCGCGGCCAATGTTGTAGCGGGGGTCATGTCAATTCCTGAGGCGGAGCTGTTAATGGGTTGCCGAACTCAAAAGCGAAAGCCGCGGTGCAGGGCGACGATGCCGCCACTCAAATTGAAGTAGTCGCAATTTTCAAAGCCCGCCGTTTCCATCATTAATTTGAGGTTTTCCTGGTCAGGGTGCATGCGAATGGACTCTGCCAGATAACGGTAGCTCTTTTCATCTTTGGCGATCAGGCGGCCCATCACTGGTAATACATTGAATGAATAGAAATCGTAGATTTGCCTGAGGCCGGGGATCACCGGCTTGGAAAATTCCAGCACCAGCACACGGCCGCCCGGTTTCAGAACCCGGTACATGGATTCCAGCGCCTTTTTCTTATCGGTCACATTGCGCAAACCGAAGGCAATGGTGATGCAGTCAAAACTGCCGTCAGGAAAGGGAAGATTTTCGGCATTTGCCTGAACAAAATCCACGTTGCCGGTAATGCCTTTATCCAGAAGACGTTCGCGCCCGACGCTTAACATCGACGCATTGATATCACCGATGATTACTTCGCCTTGCGCGCCGACAAGGCTTGACAAGCGGGCAGCCAGGTCACCCGTGCCACCGGCAAGGTCGAGTATCGTCTGACCGGGACGTGCGCCGGCTTGTTCGACGGCGAAGCGTTTCCACAGGCGGTGTATACCCAAGGACATGGCATCGTTCATTATGTCATAGCTATTGGCAACGGAATCGAAGACACCTGCGACGCGACCTTGCTTGTCCTTCCAGTCAACCTGCTCGTAGCCGAAGTGAGTGGTCTTGTCTTTCATGGCATCTATTTATTGCCTAACTCGGAATGAGGTGCACCGGCTTCCTTCAGGCGGTCCAGATATGCCTGCCAGTTGTGTTGCTTGTTCGCACCCAGGCGGTAAAGGGTGTCCCAGGAGTAGATGCCGGTGTTGTGTTCATCATCGAAATAAATCTGTATTGCATAGTTTCCAACCGCTTCGATGCGCTCGATATTGACGTCCTCTTTGTCAACTTGCAGGACGCTTTCACCCGGACTATGCCCCTGTACCTCCGCGGATGGTGAATTCACCCGCAGATACTCGCAGCTCATTTCAAAATGTGCGCCATCGTCAAAGCTGATTTCCAGCATTCTGGATTTCTGGTGCAGATTAATCTCAGTTGGATGCGGATGTTGCTGGGGCATATTGAACCTCGGAATGGAGACGTTACAAAATGTACCTGCTCAGGTCTTCGTCCTGGGCCAGGTCTGCTAGTTGTTCATTGACATAATCGGCATTAACAGTCACCGTATTGCCTGAGTGGTCTGCTGCTTGAAAAGACACTTTTTCCAGCAGGCGCTCCATGACCGTGTGCAAACGGCGTGCGCCGATGTTTTCCGTGCGTTCGTTTATCTCCCAGGCTACCCTGGCAATACGCTCGATCCCGTCGTCCGTAAAGCTGAGCTGCAGCCCTTCCGTCATCATCAATGCACTGTACTGTTCGGTGAGCGATGCATCCGGTTCGGTGAGAATGCGAACGAATTCCGCTACACCCAGTGCCTGCAGTTCGACCCGGATGGGCATACGGCCCTGCAGTTCGGGCACCAGGTCCGAGGGTTTGGACATGTGGAACGCGCCGGAGGCAATAAACAGGATATGGTCGGTTTTCACCATGCCGTGTTTGGTGGTGACTGTACTGCCCTCCACCAGCGGCAGCAGATCGCGCTGCACACCTTCCCGGGATACCCCCGGGCTGCCACCCTGGTCGCTGCGCTGAGTGACTTTGTCGATTTCGTCAAGGAAGACAATGCCATTCTGTTCGGCCGCCGTTAAAGCGCGTAATTTGAGGTCTTCCTCGTTGATCATCTTGCCGGCTTCTTCGTCGGTAAGAACTTTGAATGCGTCGGCCACGCGCAGCTTGCGCGTTTTTGTGCGGCCGCTACCGAAGTTCTGGAACATGCCCTGTAACTGGCTAGTCATTTCTTCCATGCCGGGCGGAGCCATGATTTCAACACCTAGCGGCGTGGCCGACACTTCAATCTCGATTTCCTTGTCAGCAAGACGGCCTTCACGCAACATCTTGCGAAATTTCTGCCGGGTTTCGCCGTTACCGGGTTCCTCGGTTTCGGCACTGAAGCCCACAGCGCGCGGTTTTGGCAGAAGTACATCAAGCAGGCGGTCTTCCGCCGCGTCCTGGGCACGATGATGTACCTTGGACATTTCGTCCTCACGGGTCATCTTGATGGCGACGTCGACCAGGTCACGGATGATGGATTCTACATCGCGGCCGACGTAACCGACTTCTGTGAACTTGGTGGCTTCCACTTTTATGAAAGGCGCACTGGCCAGTTTGGCCAGTCGCCGGGCAATTTCGGTTTTACCTACACCGGTAGGGCCAATCATCAGTATGTTCTTCGGTGTAATTTCACTGCGTAAGGGATCGTCCACCTGTTGCCGGCGCCAGCGATTACGCAGGGCTATGGCGACAGCGCGTTTGGCGTCGTCCTGGCCGATGATATGTTTGTCCAGTTCCTGGACGATTTCGCGGGGGGTCATTTCAGACATGGCAAAATTAGAACTCGAGTTCTTCCAGGGTCAGATTCCGGTTGGTGTAGACACAAATGCTGGCGGCGATCTCCAGGCCTTTCTCAACGATACTGCGCGCATCCAGTTCGGTATTATCCAGCATGGCACGCGCTGCAGCCTGGGCAAACGGACCACCGGAACCGATGGCCATCAGGCAGTCTTCGGGTTCTATCACATCGCCGTTGCCGGTGATTATCAGAGAGCTTTTCTTGTCGGCTACCACCAGCAGGGCCTCCAGGCGCCGCAGCATGCGGTCGGTGCGCCAGTCCTTGGCCAGCTCGACGGCAGAGCGAACCAGGTGCCCCTGGTGTTTTTCCAGTTTGGCTTCGAAGCGTTCGAACAATGTGAACGCATCGGCCGTACCACCGGCAAACCCCGCCAGTACTTTTCCGTGATAAAGCGTGCGTACCTTGCGCGCGTTGCCTTTCATCACGGTGTTGCCCATGGAGACCTGGCCATCACCGCCGACTACCACACGGCCGTTTCGGCGGACGGAGAGAATGGTTGTGCCGCGATACTGTTCCAAACCAGATTCCTGCATTCGTTACACGGGGCCCGGAATTGTACACCAAGACTGCCTCTGGATCAGGTCCAGGCCGGATGGGGACAGGTTTGTAAGCTGTCCCGGTTACTCGCTCTTTTTGGCTTTGCGCGCGCGCGGGTGCGCTTTATCGTAAACTTGTGCGAGTCGCTGAAAATCGAGATGGGTGTACACCTGGGTGGTGCTCAGATTGGCATGGCCAAGTAAATCCTGAACAGCGCGCAGATCACCGCTGGATTCCAGCAGGTGGGTGGCAAAGGAATGGCGCAGTGCATGCGGGTGCAGGCGGCTGTCAAACCCCTGTTTGAGGGCCCAGCGCCGGAATCGCTGTTGCACATTACGGGGGCTCAGGCGCGTACCGCTGCGGTTAATGAACAGGGCTGATTCCCCCTCGGCACAGTGCAGGGCGCGGACTTTTAACCAGTCCTGCACCACGTCTCTGGCTGTGCGGCCGACCGGAACCACACGGATTTTGCGGCCTTTACCCAGTACCCGGACCTCACATTGCGCCAGATCGATGTCATGCAGGCCGAGCCCGACCAGCTCCGCCAGGCGCAGGCCGGAGGAATACATCAGTTCCATCATCGTCAGGTCGCGTTGTGACAGCCAGTCATCAGCACGGCTATCCAGCAGGCCCTGAATGCGGTCGATGTCCAGGCTGTGGGGAAGTTTGCGAGGTGTTTTCGGTGCACGTATGTCCTGTGCGGGATTACTGTTCAAGATACCCTGTCTGATGAGGTAGCGGCAAAAGCTGCGCAGGGCAGACAGTTTGCGCTGGATGCTGCGCCCGCCGAGTCCCCGCCGGTGGATCTGTGCAGCAAAGCCGCGCACCTGTTGAGGATGCAGCTCTGACCAGCGCTCAATCCCTCGCTCATTGCAGAATTGTACCACGGACTCCAGATCACGACGGTAATTGCTGAGGGTGTGTGGGGACAATTGACGTTCGTCACGCAAGTGAGATTCGAATTCGTCCAGATGGGCCACCTCGTGCTGAAGCACAGGATTTACCAGTTGCAGTCAGGAGTTAGCACTGTTGTGATGTTCCAGAAGACAGGTCAGCAGTTCGCCGAGGTGGCTGAGAAAGAGCGTACCCATACAGGGATTAAAGCGGTTGATTTCCCGGCTGCCAATGGCGAGCAGGCCGCTGTGCGCGCATTCACCCAGCGGGACAACGGCTGTTGATTCGATAGCAGCAGCTTGATCCTTGAAGATAATTTCCAGTTGCTCCTGTTTGAGACGGCCACATTGCGGTTTTCCCTCGGCGCAAGCGGTCGGAAACCGTTCCTTCAGTGTTTCGTCGATAACCAGGTTTTTTGCACCGGTCTCACGCTGCTGGGTTTCATCAAGTCCGGGCAGGTGTAGCGCGATGGCATCGGCTTTGAATTCGTTGCGTAAATGGTTTCTCAGGGCATCCAGCATTTCGACCAGCGAACCGGCTTTGAGCAAATCGAGGGTCATCTGGTGCATGCGCTCGTTAAGACGGTCGTTGGCATGCGCCACATCGACCAGGTCCAGCAGCTTGCTTTTGAGATCCTGGTTTTGATCACGCAGCACGTGAACCTGTTTTTCGATCAACGATACAGCTTTTCCCGTCGCATGTGAGAGGCGGAGCTCTGTCAGCAGTTCAGGATGGTTATTAAAGAAGTCCGGATGGTTGCAGAGAAAGCTGGCTACCTGCTCGGTGTCCGGTTCTTCTACCCTGCTTTCGGCGTTCGCTTGAGTTGTCATAGGTCTATTTTGCCCTCAAAAACAAATGTGGCGGGTCCCGTCATCAGTACCGGCTGATGCTCGCCCGCCCAGCTTACCACAAGATCACCGCCCCGCAGCTCGACGGTCACGGTTTCGTCCAGCGTGCCCTGAATCCTGCCGACTACAACGGCAGCACAGGCGCCCGAGCCACAGGCCAGTGTTTCACCTACACCCCGTTCGAAAACCCGCAGCCGAATGCGAGAGCGGTCGACGATTTCCATGAAGCCAACGTTCACGTGGTTGGTAAAACGCGGGTGCCCTTCAATCTGGGGACCCAGTTTGGTGACCGGTGCTGATTCAATATTTGGAACTTCCAGCACGGCATGCGGGTTTCCCATCGAAACGGCACCGATTTCCACCGTTTCGCCTCTAACCGACAAGGCGTAACGCTGTGCGCGAACCATCGCCTGAAATGGAATGTCCTCCGGTTCCAGCTGAGGGGCGCCCATATCGACGCTGATCTGGTCGTCGCCCTGAATGGTCAGCTCTATACGCCCCGCTTTGGTTTCTACCGGAATCCGGCTCGCTTCTGTCAAGCCTTTTTGGCGAACAAAGCGGGCAAAGCAGCGGGCTCCGTTGCCGCATTGTTCCACCTCGCGACCATTGGCGTTGAATATGCGATAGCGGAATTCAGTGTCGGGCTGTTCAGGTGCTTCGACCAGCAGCAACTGGTCACATCCGACACCATGCCGCCGATCGGCGATATGGCGAATTTGCGGTGTGGACAGTTTAATGCTCTGACTGATCGCATCGATCACAACGAAGTCATTGCCCAGACC
This sequence comes from Thiogranum sp., assembly GCA_039768325.1. Taxonomy (GTDB): domain Bacteria; phylum Pseudomonadota; class Gammaproteobacteria; order DSM-19610; family DSM-19610; genus Thiogranum. Next base: position 2,255 of record JBDNAP010000060.1, on the reverse strand, counting down.
GTGCATTTTGCTGAAAGACACTTCCATGCTGTCAGGGTACGGACAATAGAATGTAGCTTCAAGCCTGGTATGCCTTCAACGGGATACTACCTTGCCGGGTGGCGCCGAACCCGTGTGTATCATCTTGAACAAGTACTGTCGTCCCAGGAAGATCACCCTTATGCCACGGATTTGCAGTCCCGTGCAAAGCATATCAGAATCCCCGGCATGGTGAATCAGGTATCCGCGAATGTCGAACCGGTAGTGAAGTCAGCAGAGGTCTTGCGCCTGCCGCAGATTGGCCTGGAGGTAATCGCCAGCTTGCTGTCACCTTATGGACTGGTCTGCGAGCAAGTCGGGGATACTGCCCCAATACATGGCAGCTTCTGGGGTGACGCGGAAGCAGGTCTGGTCGCCAATAGACTGCTGGTACGTGCGGACACACCTGTTCACTCAATGCTGCATGAGGCCTGTCACTACGTGTGTATGACGCCGGACCGGCGCGACGGTCTGCATACCGATGCCGGTGGTGATTATGATGAGGAAAACGCTGTGTGCTATTTGCAGATTCTGCTGGCCGGGTACCTGCCGGGGGTTGGGCGTGAGCGGATGATGCGGGATATGGATGCCTGGGGATACAGTTTCCGTCTTGGCTCGGCGCGTGCCTGGTTCGAACGTGACGCAGAGGATGCCCGTCAATGGCTGCTGGCGCATGGTCTGGTCGATGATCGCAATCAGCCGACGTGGATGTTGCGCGACCCCTAGCAGCGGTCCCCGGAATGCGATGTACGCCGCGTTGAAGAAGCGTGGCCCGTGCTGTGCTGCTACAGGTGGCCAGATACAATAAAATGCCGGTCACTGATGATTTCGACATCCAGATGGTCCAGCCCCTGCTGTCGCAGCTGCAGCCTCACTTCATCGGGGCGGTAAGCGGCCAGCAGTGAATTAAAAAAGTCCTTTTGCAAAACCTCAGCTTCATCGGCGGCATAGCATTTTACCAGCTGTCCGGCCTGTGCACGGTTGTCCGGCCGCATCAGGTCCATGACAAACACAAGCGAACCGGGCTGCCCGTATTCGACCAGACTCTGCCACAGAGTAGCGGGATCATTGAGGTGATGGAGCAGGCTGTTGGAAATCAGGATATCGTAGGATAGCAGGGGCAGACGTGTATCCGGCAGATAGGCAGGAAAATATTCTATACACCGCTCCAGTGACTGTGCCTTGGTTTCGGCGCGAGCCAGCGCCAGCATGGATTCGGAGGCATCGACAGCATGGATATGGAAATCCGGAAATCCCCTGGCAAGACGCCGGCAGATGTCGCCAGGTCCACAGCCGAGGTCCAGCACCCTGCTGCCTGCTTGTGTGCCAGCAAAGCGCTCCCGGAACAGAGCGACGAAGTGATTGTGCGGTTCGCTGAAATCCGCCTGAGCATAGGCCAGCGCCTGCTCGGGCTCGTCCATCAGTTCGGTTTCGGGAATACGCTGCATGGCTACCAATGATGCCTGAGATCCACGATAAAGCCATAGTTTCTGTTTTCGATACGGGGTTGAAAGACATTGCCAGCCGGTACCCTGGCCGCAGTCAGGGTTTCAAGCCCGCTTTTACCAAGGTCCCAGCTCTCGTAAAAGCCTCTGATCCCGGTACTCAGTCGGGGAGATAGCCTGTGCCTCCAGGCCATCTCCGTTATCCAGCCCCAACGTTCACCCAGGTCGAGGTTTGCCGAATCAAAGGTATGGTGGAAATCCACGTCCACGCGAGGGTCCAGCGTTCGTGTCAGCCGACCGTCCAGGACCCAGAGGTTGGCGCCATGTCGCCACTCCAGATTCAGGCCGGTCTGGGCGCTCCACCAGCGATAGGTTTCGTCGAGTCCGGAGATCGATCCGACGGATTGAATATCACGCTGCCAGTGGCGGTAACCGCCACCGGCGTACAGGGAGGCCCGCGGCGTGGTTAAAAACGGAAGGCGATAAGCGGTCAGTACCGAGATGTCCCAGATTTTCTGGTCGCTTGAACTGTCGATAGCGGCACCGGATTGTGTCTGGCCGTCATAGTCGACATCGCCGCTATAGTAGGAAGCCCGGATGCGGGCCTGTAGCGGGTTCATTTCTGCACTGACGGCGGCATCGATACCGGGTAACCAGCCCGACTCCTGGACCAGCTTTTCGTCCTGCCGGTTGAACTCTTTGAGGTCAAAACTCATCAGGCCGACGCCAATGCTGCCGGTAAATCCATCTACATCAGATTGATCGACGGCCAGCGAAACTGTCGATAGCAGG